>CAZANK010000001.1:0-2464 GCA_964486235.1 uncultured Prolixibacteraceae bacterium
GTTGTTTTTGCTGCCCTTCCTGTTGGCCCAGGGGCTTTTTACTTACCAGGATTACTACCCCAGGAGGGATGGAGGGTATTATAGTTTTGACATGGCGATCCTGACAGTTTCGTTCATGTAGCTGTGCAGGATCACTCAATATGGTGTAAAAGAGTTAGATAACAGCATAAAGGTGGTTAACCGGGAATACAGTAATCTGACCGCTAAGATTAAAAAAACCAGGGAGAAAATAGCCCACAGAAAAGCAACACTTTTTTCCCTCGAAGAAGAAAATATCCGGTCAGCTTTAACCCAAACCAGTAAAAACATGAAAAAACAATTGGAAACACGGGAAGAAATAACAAGCCTGGAGAAAGAAGAACAGGAACTGGTGGGCTAAAGAAAACAGCAACCCTACAAAATTTGTATTGGTCAAATGCCCGAACAAACTAGGATAACAAATTGAAAACAGAAGCCAAACATCTGCAAAATATCATCAAAATGATCTGTTACAGGTCTGAAACCGCCCTGTCCAATATCCTCGCCCCGCATTATGCCAAAAGCCGAAATGAGATCAGGACACTGGTCAAAAGCATCATCTTTGCCAAAGCCGAAATCATTTGACGGGAGATTCTCCGGAGTTTGACACCTAAACAGTGTTTGTCCTCTGTACCCCCAGTAAATAGTGACTTTCTTTCGCAAAATTCAAAAAGTGTAGTATGAAATTCCTGTTGCTTTATATTGGCAGATAGCCTACTTTTGATGGATTACTATTTTTATTTCCTTGTTCATTTAGTGCGAAGGATTTAATGAACTATAGTCGATATTATGGCTTTTCCATGATCGTGTAAGCACTATTAAAAGCTTATTCGCTTAATATTTTTTGATCTTGTTGCTCGCGACGAGGGCCTTGGTTACAGCCTGATTAAAAGTATTACCTTGCTCATCAGTGAACGCCTGCACGATCCGGTCAGTAAACTGTCGAATTTTAAAAATTCTTGTAATTTTAGTACCCAGGTAAATATTTACGATTATTCAGGCTATATTTGTTTGACTTATTTAAAAAAATGCCTGTGTATTCTGAGAATAACTTTAACCGGATTTATGAAGAGTATTATAAGAAGGCGTTTCTGTTTGTAAAATCGTATGTCCATGACGATTTTGTTTCAGAAGATATTGTTTCGGAGGCCATGATCAAACTATGGGGCAAAATGAAGGAACGACCGGTAGAATCGGTTCAGCCCTATCTTTTTACCATTTTAAAAAACAGCGCTCTTGATCATTTGAAACACGAGACCGTAAGAAAGACAGCCTATAAATCCATCAACGAAATGCTTAAACTGGAACTTAAATTGCGGATTTCGGTGTTGGAGTCGCGCGATCCAGATAAGCTATTTTCTTCCGAAATCCAGGAGATCGTTCAAAGTACATTGGCTTCGCTGCCTGAGAAAACCCGCGAAGTCTTTATGATGAGCAGGTTTCAATACAAGACGAACAAGGAAATTGCAGATTTATTTGGAATAACTGTCAAAGGTGTTGATTATCACATATCCGGCACGATCAGAGAGTTAAAGATTGCGCTTAAGGATTACCTCCCGTTGTTCTTTTTTTATTTCTTCCATTAAAAAATTAGGAAGATCCGCTAGGGATCGACCCCTGCCAGTCGTTTAAATTGCGAAAACGAATACTTAAACTCCAAATACCCGATACCGTTTTGTACCATCCGGGACAATATCGGTGTAGAAGGATAAAAAGCTAACGCAATGAGCTGCTACCTTAAAATTTCAATTGTTTTGACTTTTTTTATCAGTATAGTTACCTATGGACAAACACGAAATCCATCCGGTTATTATGATGGGAAATTCTGTTCAGGTGAAGGGGACATTGACTTCCTTCGCCTCATCGATGAGTCGTTTGCCTTTCTGTATCCGAACCCTGTTACGCCTAACCTCGCGATGCTTTACCAGCCGGATTGGGATGCTTTTGAAGAAGGTTCAGGGTGGAAAGGCTGGTGGATACAGAACAGCTATGGCTTTTCATATGCTGCAACCCCCTTTCTGCAGGAGCCTTGGTTTTCCCTTTTGCAACGGTCATGGGATCTGCATTGGGACGGACAGGGAGATGGTAAACGGACGAGTTTTTGGGATGGCCATCCGGTTGCTCCGAACCTGATAGCTCCAGACGGCGTTTTAGGCGATATGGCCCGGCCGGGTGAAATGTGGTATAAACAGGGTGATGGTGATTTAAATGTTCACGACTGGTTTTATGAAGCCACAGCCGCTGGCGTTGTCATGCAGGCCGAAATCTTGCTGGCTTCGCGTGACCTAAAAGCCATTCACCGTTATCTGCCAAAAATGGAAAGGGCCTGTAATGCCATTGAGCGGACGCGCGACCCGGAGAACAATCTTTTCCTTGTCGGTCCAGCCAGTAATCTGCTGGCGCCAAGCTACGGCGGGGTAAAACAGCCGGACGGCTCGTTCGGGAA
>CAZANK010000001.1:2487-40922 GCA_964486235.1 uncultured Prolixibacteraceae bacterium
CAAGCTTTCAATCTATGAACAGCGGCAGAAAATTACACGAGAGTCATTACCCCGGTTGATGACGAAAGAAGGGTATTTTGTCAAAAGCCTGGAACCGGAAGGGCTAAAACATGGGGTATTGGGGCAGGAACAATTTGGGTACCTGGAAGGTGTGACCAATGCCGATGCCGTGGCCCTGCGGGTCGCCGATGATAAAACTGCAAAACACATTTATGATCAGATTGCTGCATATCCGGCAATCCGTCCTTTTGATTTCCTTTTGACCAACGCACCGGGGCTGGATGATACTTACTGGAACTACGGGAATACAACAGGGAAAGGCATGGAAGGTATTCACGAGTTTGGCTGCTGGGTGAATGGCGGTGCATGGGGCACGGTCGAGGGGCGGGCCCTTTTGATGTATTACCGCTTGGGCAAATTTGAAGACATCTGCCGGTCGACGATAAGAGCCATGAAATGGGCCAAAGATTTCCGTATGGATGCGCCTTTTACCCAACTGGGAGAAAATACCGATAACAACTGGTTCGAAAAAGGCCGATGGCTACACGGCAAAGGAATTGCCGTTATGGTTGACAACTTTGCTATTCCTGCTGCAACCATTCGTGGTCTGTTCGATTTTGAATACCAGTCAGACAGGCTCATCCTCAGACCCAGGATTCCCGGATCAATCACACGGTATAGTCAAAAACAACCTGTACGGTTTGGTGATAAGAAGATTTTCATTTCTTGTTTGAACGGCGGTCCTAAGGTAGAATCGGTCAAGGTGAACGGAAAAGATAGAAGAGTGGATCGGCGTGACAGAGTGGACCTTCTGTTCGATGAACTTCCGATGAACACGGAAGTTGAGATTACAACAACAGGCGGTTGGCCCCGGGAGAATACAAAACCTGATTATCCGGATTTACCTGCGCTGGTATCCCAGTCAGGCTCGAAAAAAGAGGAACACGTGGAACTGCCGGGATCACTGCAGGTACCCTATGAAATTCTGCAAAGAATGAGCGAACTGCTGAAAGACAAAGAAGGGATGGAGTTTGATAAGGCCTTTGTTGAAGCCGCAATTAAATCGGTTCAGGCCTATCGTGAGCGTGTGGCCCTCGACGCCGGACAGGGGTATTACCGGGACATGACACCCGGGCGCAAAGAAGCTGTCCTGCAATTTTATGAGCAGACGGCACTTTCCATGTACAAGGGTTTTGCAAACCGTATGGAGCGATACACGGGGAAAGGCAGTCCGTTGCAAAAGTAAATGGCTGCTGTATTTAAAGAAATGATAGCGGCAGGTCATTCGTGTGATAAAAATAATCGGGAAACCGAAAAAAGCTTAAAAGCCGACTAGTGACCTGCCGGCAAAAGTCGTTATAATAATCAGATGTTGGCAAATGGGATGCTTTATTCATCGGTTAAACAGAAAGGTTTATGGAACAAAAACTACTTATGCGTTATATTTCGGGCGATGCCACTGAAGTTGAAAAAGCAGATGTCGCGAAATGGTTGAATGCTGATCCGGTAAATATGCGCGAGTTTCTGAAGCTTCGCGAACTGCATGATATCATGATATGGCAACAGCCCCCCCCGGGCGGCTCCGGCAGGATCCCCGCAAAGAGAAAAGCCGGGGCATTGACACGGAAAATCCTGGTTGAAACATTAAAAGTTGCGGCTATTCTGGTGGTTGCATTGTTTATAGTCAAATATTTCTTTTCTGGTCCCGTCGATTACGAGAAGGTTGACATGCATACCATTACCGTGCCTTCCGGACAACACGCAGAGTTAACGTTATCTGACGGTACCAGGGTGTGGTTAAATAGCAATACTACATTCGCCTTTCCCGGGCATTTCACGGCAAATACCCGGGAGGTGAAGCTCGATGGTGAAGGCTATTTTGATGTGGCAAAAAATGAGGCACAACCCTTTGTTGTTCATTCCGGACGATACGATGTCAAAGTACTGGGTACAGAATTCAACGTGACTTCTTATGCAGCGAACCGTGAGTTTGAGACCTCTCTTTTAAGCGGTTCTGTTGAACTGCGAAAGGAAGGGAGTGCTGAAGTTCTTGTGCTTCGTCCGAATGAACGGGCGTATGTGCGGAATGACCAACTTATCCGGGGAGCAATTACCGACTACAATCAATTTCAGTGGAAAGAAGGGATAATTAGCTTTAGTGACGAGTCTTTCCCGGAAATTATTCGAAGGCTTGAGCTTTATTACGATCTGGATATCGTCATAAAAAACGAAAATACGTTAAGCTATCGTTGCACCGGAAAATTCCGAACCAAAGACGGAATTGAGCATATCTTAAAAGTCCTTCAAATGGATAACGAATTCTGCTACAAAACAGACGAGCAGTCTAATACGATCACCATTGAATAAGTTTGCAAATAGAATGAACGAGCTAACCCATTTATTAACCCAAGTGAATAACCTATGACCTGAAATCGTAAAAAAACCGGTCAGCGCGCCAACGCTTTCCGGTTAAATGTCAATACCTGACTCACTTATCAAATAACTCAAGTATCAACCAACGAATTACAAATGTATGAAAATTTATTTATTACGAGGATGCAATGCCTCAACTAAACGACTGATTAGAAAGATGAAATTGACCTGCTTCATTCTTTTTGTCTTTGCTTCAGGACTTTTTGCGACCAATGCTGAATCGCAGGTCGCAAAAGTCTCCATCGATCTAAAAAACGGGACAGTCGCGGAAGTGATCGACCAAATTGAAAAGCAAACCGGTTATCTTTTTGTCTACAATGCCACGAAGGTTGATCTCTTGCGGGAACTCACCATTTCTGCCAGGAGAAAAACTGTAACGGACATACTATCTGCCGTTTTTGAAGGAAGCGATGTCACTTATGTTGTGGAAGGTTCAAACATCCTGCTCAGATGCCGGGCCAGCGAACCGCCCCAGGAAAACAGGATTACGGGCAAAGTGACCGACAAGGACAAAAAGCCACTCCCGGGAGTGACCATTATCATCGTCGGTTCTACCCGAGGCGTAATTACCGCCCCTGACGGGACTTTTTCGATCGAAGCCAGTCCTTCCGATAAACTGGTTTTTTCGTTCGTAGGAATGGAAAGCCAGATCGTTGATGTGGGCAATCAGAAAACCATCAACATCATCATGTCTGAAAAGATTGATGAATTGTCGGAGGTCACGATCGTCGCTTTCGGAAAACAGAAGAAAGAGAGTGTGATCTCTTCTATTTCGACCATCAATGCCGAAGAACTTAAAGTCCCTTCCAGCAATTTAACAACTTCCTTTGCAGGACGTATTTCCGGAATTATTTCGTACCAGCGCAGCGGCGAACCGGGAAAAGATGACGCCGAATTTTTTGTACGTGGTGTAACGACCTTTGGAACAGGAAAAGCAGATCCCTTGATCCTGATCGACGGGGTGGAGATGAGTTCTTCCGATCTGGCTCATTTGACACCCGACGATATTGGCAGTTTTTCCATTATGAAAGATGCCAATGCCACAGCGTTGTATGGCGCACGAGGTGCCAATGGTGTGATCCTGGTGAATACGAAGGAAGGCGTTGAAGGTAAAACGAGACTTTCGTTCAGAGCAGAAACCTCGCTTTCAAGCCCCACTAAAATGGTCGATATAGCCGATCCTTTAACATTCATGCAGTTGCGGAACAAAGCGGTTCGCGCAAGAAATCCGCTGGCAGCGCTTCCTTATACAAAGGAAAGGATCGATATAACCGAAAAAGGAACCGAACCGTTGCTATATCCCCAGGTCGATTGGTATGGCATGATGTTCCGGGACAACACAATCAATGAGCGGTATAACCTAAACATAAGCGGTGGCGGTAAAATGGCCCGGTACTATGTTGCCGGGGCATACAGCATTGACAGGGGAATCCTGAAAAATGACAAAGCCAATCATTTTGAAAATAATATCAACGTGAAGCGGTATTCGCTCCGTTCAAATATTAATATGAAATTTACGCCGACCACCGATGCCGTGATCCGTTTGCATGGAGATATGGACAAGCGGGTTGGTCCGCAGCAGGATGGCGCCGATTATTTTAATCAGGCACGGAATGTTTCCCCGGTCGATTTCCCTGCTTATTTTCCTAAGGATCCTGACGATCCGAGAACATATTATGTCAATCATATCCTTTTTGGAAGCGATCCACAGATGGAACTGGTCAACCCCTATGCGAATATGGTGAAAGGGTTCAGGGAATCAAGTTCTTCCATCATGCTGGCCCAGATTGAGCTTTCTCAGAAGTTCGACTTTATCACGACGGGCTTGTCTGCTAGGACACTTTTTAACATCAACCGGCAATCGCACTATAATTTTTCCAGGTCGACAACCCCTTTTTTGTACGCGATGTCAAAGAATATTGTTACCGGTAAAAACGAACTGACAAATCTAAATCCTAAACTGGGGAAGTCATTTTTGGAATATTTTCCGGGGGGTAGCACAGTCTCATCATCGATGTATTCGGAGACCGCGTTGATGTACAACCGTCTTTTTGCTGAAAAGCATGATGTTTCCGGTATTTTCGTTTTTACCGCCCGGGATACCCAGTATGGAAATGCGGATAATTTGATCGGGTCCCTGCCTTTCCGGAACCTGACATTCGCCAGCAGGTTAACGTACGGGTACGACGGCAGATATTTTGCTGAAGCCAACTTCGGCTACTGGGGGTCTGAGCGTTTCGAGAAAAAAGAACGTTGGGGGTTTTTCCCTTCCGCCGGACTGGGGTGGATGGTCAGCAGGGAAAATTTCATGAAGCGCTACGAAAAGACCATTACCAAGCTGAAACTTAAAGGTACCTATGGACTGACAGGGAATGACCAGATCGGTGATACAAACGACCGGTTCTTTTATATGTCGAGAGTAAATATGAATGACGGGAACAGAGCTTCCCAATTCGGGACTGATTTGGGGTATGCCCTGCCTGGAATCTCCTTTACCCGTTATGCCGATCCGAATATCACCTGGGAAATTTCAAGAAAATTAAATCTTGGGGTTGAATTGGGCATTTTCAATGATGTCGACATTCAGTTCGATTATTTCAGGGAACGGCGGAGCAATATTTTGCAATATCGTTCGGATATTCCTTCAACGATGGGGCTACAGTCTATTCCCAGTTCCAATATCGGCGAAGCCAAATCGCACGGCGTGGAATTATCGGTCGATTATAAACACTTTTTTAGCGAAGACTTCTGGGTCAATGGCCGGGGAACATTCACGTATGCAACCAACGCGTATTCCAGGTATGAAGAACCCGATTATTCGACGCGGAATGTCAAGTGGCTGTCTCATTTGGGCAGGTCGTTGAGTCAGCCCTATGGATGGGTGGCCGAACGGTTGTTTATTGACGAAGAAGATGTGCGGAATGCTCCGGAACAGACATTCGGCACCTACGGTCCCGGCGATATTAAATACAAAGACATTAACAGCGACGGTATCATATCCTCTCTGGACCAGGTGCCGATCGGATTGCCAACCACCCCTGAAATCATCTATGGCTTTGGATTTTCGATTGGCGTTCATCATTTTGATTTTTCCTGCTTTTTTCAGGGCTCCGGTAATTCATCCTTTTTCATCGACCCCAGGGCCACAGCGCCTTTTGCCGGCGGGACAAGGGCTATTTTAAAGGCTTATGCAGACGATCACTGGTCGGAAGAGAACCAGTATCCCTATGCCCTATGGCCCCGGTTGTCTCCTGAAATCCTTGAAAACAATTCGATTACCAGTACATGGTGGTTGCGTGACGGACGGTTCCTTCGACTGAAATCGGCCGAGTTTGGTTATTCCTTATCTAACAGGCTCACGAAAAGCCTGAAATTGAGGAATACCCGTATCTATGTTTCGGGAACGAATTTATTTTTGATTTCTTCCTTTAAACTCTGGGATGTGGAAATGGCCGGAAACGGTCTGGGATACCCATTGCAAAGGGTGATCAATGTAGGATTGAAACTTGACTTTTAAACTATTAATTTGTTAATTATGAGAATGTTAAATAAATTTTCGATCATTCCGATCATTTTGGTGTTGCTTTGCGGTTGTTCGGATTTTCTCGATATTATACCTGACGATGTGGCTACCGTTGAAACCGCTTTTGAAAACCGGCAAAACGCTGAAAGCTTTCTGTTCACCTGTTATAGTTACCTGCCCGATCCATCCGATCCGTGGACTTATCCCGCCTACTCCATTGATGAATTCTACATGCATTCTCCGGAAAAGTTGTCTTTGGGTCCTGCCCAGGAAATGTATAAGATCATTGACGGGAATCAAAGTGTTAGTCAAACGTACCTGGACTTCTGGGGCGGAACAGGAGGCAAGGCCGTTAAAAACTTATTTCAGGGTATTCGCGACTGTAATATTTTTCTTGAAAATATCGATAACCCAAAGGATA
Source organism: uncultured Prolixibacteraceae bacterium (assembly GCA_964486235.1). Classification (GTDB taxonomy): domain Bacteria; phylum Bacteroidota; class Bacteroidia; order Bacteroidales; family Prolixibacteraceae; genus JBCFBK01. The sequence goes on from CAZANK010000001.1 coordinate 8,865, forward strand.
TGCAGTCTGAAACGGAACGCAAAAGATGGATTGCTGAGGTGAAGTTCCTCAAGGCTTATTTGCATTTTTTTATGATGCAGGTCTATGGCCCTGTCCCGGTTATTAAAGAAAATATCCCGATTTCTGCGGGTATTGATGAAGTCCGGGTATTTCGCGAACCAGTCGATAGCGTGGCCGCGTATGTTGTTCAATTATTGGATGAGGCTATCCCTGACCTGCCCGAAGAGATCGCGGATGTCAAAAATGAATTCCGGAGAGTTACAAAACCGATAGCCCTGGCTGTAAAAGCAAAAGTATTGACCACAGTTGCTAGTCCGCTATACAACGGAGGTGTTTCTGATTATTCCGGTTATACCGATAGCAAGGGAACTCAGTTGATCTCGGCCACCTATGATCCTCAAAAGTGGATTCGCGCAGCAGATGCGATACAGGAAGCGATCAACGTGTGCGAAAACAACGGGAACCGGCTCATGGACACCACCGACATTAACTTAACTAACGAATTTTCGACGCGAATGAAATATAAGATCACGCTACGGGATATGATCAGTAAGGACGGAAGCCAGGGGCTGGCTGATAATCCCGAGGTGATCTGGGCAATTAATCAAGGGACCAATTCCGGGCGAAAGGGGAATTACGATACCGATTATTATTATGGTTGTATTGAATACCTGTGCTACCCGGGAGGCAGTCACTGGGCTGGCTATTTCGGCGCAACGATGAATACGGTTAAGCTGTTTTATACGGATAAAGGAATACCCATTAAGGAAGATCCGGATTGGCTGGGAATAGATTACAGCGAAGTAGTGACGATACCCGCAAGTTCGAAGGATTATCTTCCTTCAGGAGAAGCAACGGCGAGGTTTAATTTAAACCGCGAACCCCGATTTTATGCCCATCTGGGATTTAACAGGAGTTACGTGACAATGAAGCATTATGAAACAACGCCATATATCAACCGAAGCCTGGGAAACGAGATACTGGGTAAAAAGAATTTTACCGGCTATAATGCCATTAAGCTTACAAGTTATACGGCTTCAGGATTATTCGGCGAGTACTTTAATCCGGCCAATTACCAGTTCCCGTTAATCCGGATGGCCGATTTGTACTTGTTATATGCCGAAGCGCTGAATGAGGTTAAAGCGGCGCCCGACGGCGAGGTTTACCAGTTCGTGGACAAAGTGCGGAACAGAGCTGGATTGAAAGGGGTGGTTGAAACATGGCAACAGTCCGTCAATCCAAATAGACCGTCAACGAAAGAGGGAATGAGGGAAATAATCCGGACAGAAAGGCAAATTGAGCTGATGTACGAGGGACAGCGGTTTTTCGATCTAAGAAGATGGTACATTGCCGAAGCCTATTTGAACGGCCCGGTTACCGGCTGGCAGGTATTTGGCACGACGCCGGAAAACTATTATAAAGAAACGACTTTGTTTACCAGGAGCTATAAACTCCGGGATTATTTCTGGCCAATACGGGAATACGATCTGCTGGTGAATCCCAATCTCGTTCAGTCGTATGGATGGTAACTATAAAAAACTAAACTTTTAACAAGATGAAACGAATCACTTCATATATTTTGTTGGGAATTTTCTCCCTCTTGCTGGTACAATGTAAAGAATCGCCTTTCGGACAAACGGCGGTCGATGATGTAAGCCCCGGTAAGGCAATGGTAACCGATGTGACTGCTATTCCGGGAGGTGCTGTTATTACCTATAACGCTCCTGCGGATGATGATCTGTTGTACGTTAAGGCAGAATATCCACGAAATGGGAAAATTGCCTCCACGCTTTCTTCGAGCCAGGTGAATACGCTGAAAATTGAAGGTTTACCTCCTTTCACAGAAAGCATGGAAGTGAAACTGATAGCCGTCGACGCAAGCAGGAATGAATCAGTGCCGGAACTGGTAACGATCAACCCGCTCGAATCTCCGCTTATCAGTGTTTTGAATTCATTTGATCCACATGCCGATTTTGGCGGGTTCAGCGCCCGTTGGGAAAATCCAACTGCTACAGAGATCGGAATTACAGTTCTTTACGACACCTTGCAATCTGGTGCCTATAAAGAAGCCATAACCTTTTATTCTGAGACAGTTGCCGACAGCACGTTATTCGGGCCGTTCAAGGATAAACACACTTTATTTAAGGTTTACCTGACGGACAAATGGGGAAACCAGTCGCCTGAAAAAGAGTTTGAATTAACTCCTTATTATGAAAGATTGCTGGATGGCAATAAATTCAAGTTGGTCGGGATTATAACAGACCATACTGTTCCATATTTAGGTCATTTCCCGGATTGGCATGCATTGTTTGACGGACAAACACACAATGAAGGATTTATTTCTGACCCAAAAGAAGATGGTTTCCCCATCGTCATGACTTTTGATTTGGGGAAAAAAGTAAAACTATCCAAATACAGGATTTTTCAAAGGACGCAATACGATGCTGCATTTATTCATTGGAACCTGAAAGATTATGAGTTTTGGGGAACCGGTGAAATCGATGAATCAACTTTTGCAGACTCGACTTATTGGTCTAACGCGGAAGATGCGCCATGGAAAAACGACTGGGTGCAACTGACGAATTCCCATGTTTATAAGCCATCGGGAGATGATAATCCGGTATCTGCCGAAGATGTTGCTGCTGCTCTGGCAGGATATTCTGAAAAGTTCAAGGCTTCCGACCCTTCGGTCAGGTACTTACGGCTTGTAGGAAAGTCAACTTATGCCGGATGGCCATGTTGGCAAATTGCCGAGTTAATGATATGGGGGGATGATAAAAATTTTTAATAATGACAAAGCGTTAAATTATGAAAACAAAACCCGTATTTTTTATATTCCTGATGTTGTTGCTATGTGGATGCAAGGACCTTACTGAGATTCACCAAACCTACCTCGACCGGGGGGAGATCATTTATCTGGCCCGGCCTGATACAGTGACCGCGGGACAGGGCTATCAGAAAATCCAGTTGAAATGGAATCCCGGGGTAAATCAGGAAATTGAAGGCACCGTTATTTACTGGAATGACAGGACCGATTCGCTGGTGCATGCCGTGACCAGTATCAGGGGAAAAGAGGCTGTCGTGATCAGCAATTTGCAGGAGCGTATCTATGTATTCGAATTGGTTAACTTAGCTTCCAATGGGATCCGTTCGTTGCCTACCGAAGTTAGTAAAATGGTTCTTGGCGAAGAATATGTCAATGCCTTGTTCCCGGCCACTTTTACTTATGCCTACGACGAAACCGAAACACGGTTGGTGATTACCTGGGGTAAAACGGATGAAACCCTCCGGTACTCCAGGGTGAAATACACGGCTCTTTCCGATGGTTCGGTAAAAGAAGTCGTGTGGAGCCCGTCTGATGGAACCATTACCGTGATTGACGATTTTGATGCCGGTACCGGAAAGACCCTGGAAGTCTGTTCCGGCTACAGGCCTGACGGAGATGCTTTCGAGGACTTTGAGTCCGGCGCCAAGGTAATCGTGTTTTAATTCTGAAAATACATGACGTATTTGCAGGGAATTATGGGGAACTGGCATCAGGATGGAGACAGCCATGGATGCGTCGTGAATACCAATTTCAGTGTACGACGGGTCCCGGCATGATACAAATTAACAGTACTAACTCAAATTTTAAAACAATGAAAAGGCATCAGTCAGTCCTTCAGATCAGCGCAATAAGCTTAATCTGCTTGTATTTTGTTTTTGGATGTTCATCCAACTTAAGACAAAAGGGTGTATGACAAAAACCACTTTTTTTAAAAAAATAGGGTTATAAATTGATATACAATATCATATATTTATAACCCTTTAAAAAAAATAGGTCAGGTGCAACGATTGCACGGGGCATTTTATATAATAACTTTAGAATTTAAGGATTTTCGTTAGAGGTATTTGGAGAACATTTTACACTTATCTACTATATAATGTTAGAGAGAATAAGAGCTTTTCTTGTTAACGGAATCGTAGTCATTATGCCGAAACCGGCCAATCTATAACCATACAAAATTGATTTTAGTTTCGATTTTGCTTTATATGGCAATTTTTTTACCGCACATCTTTCAGTTAAACCGTGTAAAAGAGTTTGATTGTCGATGTGGATTTTAGAGTAGCATTTTAAAAGTTTACATCAAGAAAATGATTTGGAATTATGATACTTAATTTTATAAAAAATATTTACATTCTCTTATTAATATTAACAACTATCACTTGCAAAAGGGATTCTTCAGGATGTTCATCGAAGGAAATTATAAATGAGTACAAAATTGAATTCGACCACCCTCCTTCAAAAATTCCAGTACCACATTCTGTTGATGCGCCCCTGCTCGGAAACGGTTACACAGGAGTATCTATATCTGGACCGCCGGAAAAACAAGTTTATTATCTGGCAAGGAATGATTTCTGGCGATTAAAATCCTCATATAGTGAGTGTTTTCCTGCAGTTTTGGGGAAAGCTGAAATAGATATTCCAGCATTGTCAGGGGCATCATACAAGATTGTTCAGTATCTTCATAGTGCGGAGACTTTTTCTTCATTTTCAAAACCTGGAATGAGAGCTGAATTCATTTCATTTGTTTCTGCCACAGATGATTTTATGATTATCGAAATTAGTAATTCTGGAGCCAGTGAGTTAAAAGGTAATGTAAGGCTTCTACTTCCCGGAGTGGAAGAAAGAAGGGATGAACTTGCTCATGAACCTCCTTGTAAAAAAATTCTTGAGGACATCAGTGAATCAGGGGATAACGGGAATGGTATATATTGGATTTGCAGGGGTTTTGAAAAAAATGTGGACATTTGTTCTAAAGCAGCGTGTGCTTTTAAAATACTCCAAAACAAAACAAACAGTTTTAATCTAAAACCTGGAAAGAAAATTAAGATTGTCTTTTCGTTTTCAAGCGACTTTAAAAGTGAGGACTGTTTGAAGAAAGTAATTGACAACGTTTTAAAAGTTAATAAATCCGATATAAAATCGCTTGAAAAGGATCACAAATCATGGTGGGCTGATTTCTGGTCAAAATCGTTTGTTTTCATTTCAGATAAAAAAATTGAGAAACACTATTATTTATCTAATTATGCATTGGCATGTTCCTGCAGGGACAAAAATTTCCCTCCCGGTATTTTTGGCACATGGATTACTAAGGAGATTCCTTTCTGGTCTGGCGATTATCATCTGAATTATAATCATATGGCTCCTTATTATGGGCTGTATTCTTCCAATCATATAGAGCAGGCTGACTCCTATAATGCTCCTGTTTTGGCAATGCAGGAAAGGGGAGAATATTACTCTGAAAAGATAACAGGGATTAAAGGAGGCATATTGCTGCCTGTCGGAATCGGACCAATTGGAATGGAGAGTACCCGCAAGAATACATGGGTGGCTGAAAATAAAAAAAACTGGATTAATGAAGGATATGAAGATGAGGGTATGTTTTGGGGACAGAAAAGCAACTCAGCCTACTGCGTTGTCAATATGTCTATGCAGTTTTACCATACTTACGACAAAGATTATATTAATCGTGTTTACCCTTTTGTAAAGGGTGTTGCAACTTTTTGGGAAAACTATCTGGTTAATGAGAACGGAATCAATGTAATATATAATGATGCTGTTCATGAAGGGAGCCATGAAGGGCCGAACGGAAATAAGAATTCTATTTTATCCTTAGGATTGGTGCGCCTCGTTTTTCAGACGGCTATTGATATGAGCATAGAGATCCAGCGGGATGGTGACCTTCGCGAAAAATGGACTCTTATTCTTAAGAACATGGCAGATTATCCTTTGCAGAAAAAGAAAGGGAAAATCATTTTTCGTTATACTGAAGAAGGGCCGGCGTGGTTTGATAGTAATACAATTGGAATTCATCATATTTATCCGGCAGGACAAATCGGATTGGAAAGTGATCCTAAACTTCTTGAAATAGCAAAAAATACAATGGATATTATGAACAGATGGACTGACTTCAATGGTTCAAACAGTTTTTTTCCAGCTGCTGTTCGTATAGGCTATGACCCCAAAGAAATTTTGAAGCAATTACATAAATATATTGAGAATACTGATCCTAACGGATTTGAAAAACATAATCCGCATGGAATTGAAAATTTAAGTACGGTGCCAAATACGATCAATGAAATGTTATGCATAAGCCATCAGGGAATAATAAAAGTTTTTCCAGTATGGCCTATGGAAAAAGATGCCTGTTTTCATCAGTTAAGGACTTATGGTGCATTTTTAGTTTCAAGTGAAATAACGAACGGTATTGTTTCTTTTGTTAGGATTCATAGTGAGAAGGGAAAAACTTGCTTTTTGGAGAATCCATGGAAAGGAGAAAAAGTAACTGTAAAAAGTACTACGTCGGGATTGCGGCATGTAGATGGTGACATAATTAAAATAGATACAAAACCTGGAGAGGACTTACTAGTGCAAATTTTTTCAACTCGGTAGTTATATCGAATTAATAACTAGAATCATGAAATTAGAAGAATTGATGAATGGAAAATATTATTTTTTAAATGTCAGAATATTATGTGACTATTTTCTTTCTTGCAAGTGTTAATCAGATTACCGCTCAAAATAAAGCTTCTTTACTAAATCGCAACTTTGAACTTACAGTTACAATAGATACAGTCAAAGTCAATGTAAAAATTACTGATCTAAAGTATAATGCAATGTGGGCTGACGGGATATATAATCATCAACTGGAGGAAATAGCTACCGGGGAACTTGAGGGGTTTTCAGGGCTCAAATTACCATCATTGGAATGTCATTCTGACCGGATCCGCATTCGGAGACTCATTGGTGACTTTGAAATTGAACATGATCTTATTCTTGCTACCGAAAGTCCCCTTCTTGCTGAAGAGATGAAAATTGTGAATCTTCAAGGGATTCGAAGAAATGTCAGTAAGTTTTCTGCTTCATTTAGCAAAAACGTAACAGGCACAAACAGAGAAATTTTGAAAAATCACATTCAATGTCGTTTAGTTAGTGGCTTTTTATAATCGTTTGTAATTCGTAGTTGTTTACCCGGCTATTTATGAGGTAATAAAATTATGCCCTTCAAATGTGGCGCATAATTTTGTAAAGACATTACGCTGATTTTTTCTTGCAGTCGATATAAAACCTTCAATCGGGGCATAGAATTCAGCTCCCCTGAAAGTTCGGAAACAGTTGGATACTTTTTGCTTGACCTTTGCCGCTCTGAGGTCCCTTTCGGCCTGATTATCCAAAAGTTGTGATAATCTGGCTGAACACATCGTAAAGCATCGAACCCATCGCCAAAGACCGGGGACTGTCTGTTTTAGGGCCAAACTGGTGTACCCCAAATTCTTCCACCACGCTGGGATGATTGGGCAAAACCAACCGGGTACCATCTACGGCCAGGGTACGCATGCCTATAACCCTATTTTCTAAAAAAGGAGTGGTTTTTGTCGTACACCCCCATCAAATTGATAGGCATTATGCAGTTTTTTTATTCTTTTATTTTACTTTTGACATGAATTAAAGGGAACTGTCAACAAACTAATCTATGGCAAAAGAGGGTGATAAAAATAGAGAATACTGGGATATGGTTTGGTCTCAGTTTAAAGATGGTGACAAGGAGGCTTTTGCTGTTTTTTATAACCTTCACATTGACCGCCTTTATCAATATGGTCTTAAATTCTGTAATGATGGAGAAACCATAAAGGATGCTATTCAGGAAGTATATCTTGATTTGTATCTGAAAAGAGAAAAGAATACAGCCGGTCCTGACAATCTAAAATACTATCTGTTTTTATCCCTGAAAAGAAATCTGATTAAGAAACTACAATTTGACAGGCGTTTTGATCGTGGTGAAATCGAAAACAAAAAACAAGCTGACCTGGAGTTTAGTATAGAGTACCTGCTTATTGAGAAAGAGCAGGAGGCAGAGCTTCAAAAAAAACTTGCAAATACGTTAAATCAGCTTCCACGCAAGCAAAAAGAAGCAGTATACCTGCGATTTAATGAAGCGTTGGATTATCCTTCTATCGCAGTTGTTTTGGGAACTACAGTGGAATCGGTACGGAAGCAGGTATACAGGGCATTAAAGACTATTCGCGAGACGATCGACGATAAGTCGTTTATGTTGCTGTTTTCTTTTTTTCAAAAAAAGCTAAAAAAAAAGTCCATGTTTGAATAGTTGGAAGCCTTTTAAGGTATAATTCCAACAATGCGGATGGACAAGCTTAGTAAATACCTTGAAGACCTCAACTTTGTTCGTTGGGTTTTTGATACCACGCCGGAAATGGACCGGCATTGGGATCAATTTATGAGAGAACATCCTGATGAAATAAAAAGTATTCAGCACTCCCGGAGCATTATGCTCCAATTTCGGACAATCGCTAAAACGCTTTCCGAAGAGGAGAAGATTATTTTATTTTCGAGGGTACTGAATGAAATAGAGAAAAGACAAAAGGTAAAAACAACCTACCGGTTTTTTTCCGAAGTATTGAAATATGCGGCCATCGCCATAATTTTCTTTTCGGCAGGAGTATTGCTTTTTTACCGGGATAATCCTGTCATCCCAGCCTTTTATACTTCAAGCTTAAATGACCGAATACCTGAAAATCAGGCACAATTGATTCGTGCAAGTGGAGAAACGGTCATTCTCGACAAGCAATGCACCGTTCTGGAATACAAAAAAAACGGTGAGTTGGTCATAAATAACGATACTCTAAAACCAGTAAATTCAGATTCGAAAGGCGAACAGAAACTCAACCAACTAATTATACCATACGGAAAAACCTCAGAATTAATACTGCCTGATGGGACAAAAGTATTTTTGAATGCGGGAAGCCGCTTGATTTATCCTGATCTTTTCACGGGCGATACGCGTGATGTATTTCTGGTTGGAGAAGCCTATTTTGAAGTGGAGCACGATTCAAAACATCCATTCATCGTCCAGGTAAACGAATTAAGAATTAAAGATTTGGGAACCAAGTTTAATGTCTCTGCTTATCCGTCTGATGGCCGCATTGAGACAGTATTGACTGAAGGAAAGGTAAGCATTCAGCCAGGCAATTCCGGTCTTTTCACCCGGTCAACAGAACTTATTCCCGGACAATTGGCTTCCTTTAACAAACAGAATCTTCAGATTTCAGTAGAATCAGTTAATGTCGATGATTATATCCTTTGGACACAAGGGGTCATGAGGTTTGAAACGGCCGAACTTAGCCGAATTATAAAAAAACTGGAGCGCTATTTTAATGTTCGTTTTGAATATAAGGATCCGATGCTGGGTTCGTTATTGATTTCCGGAAAACTAGCGTTGAAGGAGGATAGACAGGAGGTTTTTGAACGGATTGCACGGGCTGCATCGGTAAAAATAGTAGAAATAGGAGATAACTATTATGAAGTAGTAAAAAATTGAACCGGAAGGAGTTCCGGCAACGGCCGATTCACCTTATCGTTTATTTGACAAAATATGAAAAGAATCTGATGCACGTATCTGTTTTACCGACAGGCAGACCGGGTTGGATATACGCTCACCTCGTGAAGCTAAAACTCTTCCTTCAGCGAGTCTTCCGATTTACGAAATTTCAAATTAAGGAGAGCGACCACTTAAAAGTGATGAAATATAAATTGATGACGACTAAAAGGCTATCAAATCAAAAAGGAATCATGATTGCATTCATCCTGTTTTTTAACGCGATAGGATATTCTGAAACAATGGCTCAGAATCGAAGAACAGAGATTTTATGGGATCATTATGGTGTCCCGCATATTTATGCAAAGAATACAAAGGAAATGTACTATGCCTTTGGCTGGTCGCAAATGCATAATCATGCAAACCTGATGTTGAAACTTTATGCACAGGCAAGGGGCCGGGCCGCTGAGTACTTTGGCGAAGACTATCTAAGTTCGGACAAGCTTATTCAACTTTTCAATATCCCGGAACAGGCCATAAACGTTTACAAGAAGCAGGAAGATGAATATAAAACGTATCTCGATGCCTTTGTTGCAGGAATTAACAATTACGCAAGAACACATCCTGAGGTAATTGATGAAAGGAGCAGACAGGTGTTGCCGGTAACCTCTTTCGATCTTATAAGTCATATGATTAGGATTGTAAGCTTAGAATTTGTGGCAAAAGAAGATATATACATCTCCGCGAAATCAACCGGGGCTGGTTCGAATGCTTATGCAATAGCCCCCTCAAAATCTGAGTCAAAGAATGCCATGCTTGTTAGTAATTCCCATCTTCCATGGTCTGACTATTCTCTGTATTTTGAAGCTCATTTGAACACGGTTGGGTTTAATTCGTATGGGATCGCCCTTGTTGGGATGCCTGCAATTATTATGGCTTTTAACGATCATCTGGGTTGGACATTCACCGTGAATCCGATCGATTGTTCTGACCGCTATGAGCTTACATTGCAGGATGGCGGCTATTTGTTGGACGGGAAAACCCTCAGATTTGAAAAAAAGAAAGCAACAATCAAAGTAAAGCAAAAGGATGGTCGGATTGAGGAAGAAGAGTTAGAATTCAATTATTCAAAGCACGGACCTGTGGTCGCGCAAAGCAGTCATAAAGCCTTTGCCGTGAGAATTGCAGGGCTTGACAATTTCAGTGTATTTGAGCAATATCATAAAATGAACAAGGCCAAAAATCTGACTGAATTTGAGTCAGCGCTAAAAATGCAGCAAATGGCTATGTTTAATATCATATATGCAGATAAATCAGGAAATATTCTATATCTGTTTAATGGGAATGTTCCGATAAGAGAAGAAGGTGATTTTGCTTTTTGGAAGGGCACAATTGACGGAACTCAATCAAAGTTTATCTGGACCAAAACACATCCATACAACGATTTACCCAGATGTTTAAACCCGCCTTCAGGATTTATTCAGAATTGTAACGATGCCCCTTGGACTTGTACAGAGCCTGCGGTATTGGATGCTAAGAATTTCCCACCCTATTTCTCTTCTCTTGGTACGTCTTTCCGCCCGCAGCGGGCTGTAAATATGATAAAAGATAATCCTTCGATTTCTTTTGACCAGTTAATAAGCTGCAAACATGACACAGGAATGGAGACAGCACACAGATTCTTGGACGATTTACTCGCAGCAGCTGATGCGTATCCCGATACAATGGTACTTAAAGCCGCCTCTGTGCTAAGACGATGGGATAAGAAAACGGAGGTTGATAGCAGAGGTGCTGTTTTATTCGCCAAATGGTGGGATTCGGTGAGCAGTGATCTGTTTGAAGTCCCATGGAATGCAAAAGTCCCGAATACGACTCCTGACGGTATAAAAGACAAGAAAAAGGCTGTTGAATTATTGGGAAAAGCCGCGAATGAGGTTAAAGAGAAATACGGATCATTGGATGTTGCCTGGGGCGATGTGTATCGCTTTCGATTGAATGGCATTGATTATCCGGCAAATGGCGGATCAGGGGAATACGGAATTTTCAGGACGCTATATTTTACCGATGATGGAGATAAAAAAATCGCTGTTGCCGGGGAGACTTATGTGGCCATAGTTGAATTTGGTAAAAAAGTGAAGGCAATGGTCTTGCTTGGTTATGGGAATGCGACTCAGGCAGGGAGTAAGCACATCGGAGATCAACTTCAAATGCTGTCTGAAAAGAAGCTGCGCCCTGCGTTAATAAACAAAGCCAACATCATCAACAATCTTGAATTTTTCGAAACCCTTTCAATGGAGACCGATAAAAAAAGCACCTTATAAATGAACCGGAAAGTGTTCCAGCACAGTCCGGTTCTTAGTGTTAAATCTTTTGCTAATGTATCATTTAACGATTCAAATTTATGAAAAAAAAACGAGAAGTTTTACATCCTTATGCGGATGAGATGAGATTAAACTTTAGGAAGATGAAATTGACAACTATTCTACTGTTTATTGTTTGTGTTACTTTTGGGAACAGTTTCTCTCAGGTTCGGTTATCGGTTCATTTTGACAAATCCGATATTCGTGAAGTACTTCTAACCATCGAAGAAAAAACCGATTACGTTTTTCTGTATAAGGATCAAATCTTCGATTTCTCACAAAAGATTTCGGCTGCTTTTAACGAAGCAAAATTCGAGGATGTTCTAAAAGATTTCTGTGATCAGACGAATATCTCTTATGAGATACGCAACAGGCAGATTATCCTGAAATCGAAAGAGCCAGACGGTTTGCCGACAGCACAGCAACCTCAGAAAAGGACCGTTACCGGTAGAGTTACTGATACGGCAGGAGATCCGATTCCCGGGGTTTCCGTGATTGTAAATGGCACTTCAGTCGGAACCATTACCGACAGTGAAGGGAACTTTTCTTTACAGGTTCCCGGCGACGTCAAAGCACTGACCTTTTCTTTTGTAGGGATGAAAACACTTGAAGTTCCTGCCGCCGGGAAGACGACATTTTTCATCGAGATGGATGAAGAAACGGTTGGTGTTGATGAAGTTGTAGTGATTGGTTATGGGATACAAAAAAAGGTTAACCTTTCTGGAGCCGTTGATGTCGTAACTTCTGAAGCATTAGTTAACCGCCCTGTGAATAATGTGGTGCAGGCTTTACAGGGAATGGCACCCAACCTCAACGTCACCGTAGGCAATGAAGGTGGAGAATTGGGAGGAAAGATGAGTATGAATATCCGGGGAATCGGTTCAATCAGTGGTTCCGGTGGAAATCCCTACATCCTGGTGGATGGAATCGAACAGAGTATTTATAACATTAATCCAGAGGATGTTGAAAGTATATCAGTTTTAAAAGATGCAGCTGCGTCTGCGATTTACGGGGCAAGAGCCGCATTCGGTGTTATTTTAATTACGACCAAACGGGGGCAGACGGATGGTGTTACTGTAAATTATTCAAATAGTTTCTCTTTTGCCACGCCTATTAATCGTCCAAAATCGGTTAATTCGATCAAATTCGCGGAGTATTTTAATTTGGCTTCAGCCAATGATGGTAATGTTCCCATATTCGAACCTATTATCATAGAGAACATGCACAAATACCAGGCCGGTGAACTGACGGACTGGACTATGCCGATTCCCTGGGAGCCTAATTATTGGCTGACTTACCAGGGTGGATGGGCAAATACGGATTGGTATAAAGTATATTATAAAGATTGGGTACCCAAATCCACCCATGGCATTAGTTTAAGCGGTGGTGATCAACGAACGCAATTCTTTGTTTCAGGTTCAACGTTCGACCAGGATGGTCTTTTAAGATATGGTGATGATACTTATATCAGGAACAATTTGAATGCAAAAATCAATACGAGTGTCAATGATTGGCTACGCTTCAGCTTTTTAAGCAAATTCAACCGGACTAACTTGAACAGACCCAGTTACGATAAGGATGCGATGTATGCAAACATTGCTCGTTCCTGGCCTACAAATGATGTTTTTTTCCCCGATGGCAATCGCCATTATGAAACCGGATTAATTTATGTTCAGCAAGGCGATCGGTATATTGAAAACTCCAATGAATTCACCGTTATTCCGGGAATCGAGATTGAGCCTGTAAAAGGTTGGGTTATCAATGCAAACTATCGTTGGAAAATGAATACCAATGGTTATACCAATCACGAAGCCAAGGTACAGGGAACCTTTACTGACGGATCTCCGTTTTACCTGAGGCCAAATAATTATTTTGCAAGAAACCAGTATGAAAGTTACTATAATTCACCGAATGTCTATTCTACCTACCACAAAAAGATAGGATCACATCAATTCACGGCGCTGGCTGGTTTTGAACAGGAAAAGGTTGACTATCAGTCTTCATATTCCCGAAAAGATGACTTGATCAGCGATGAAAAACCATCTCTTGGCACAGCTACAGGCAAGGAATATGCGTCAGGCACTCTCGGACATTGGGCAACCCGAAGTTATTTCGGCCGGTTAAATTATGATTTTCGTGAGAAGTATCTGCTGGAGGTTTCAGCACGCCGGGACGGCTCATCCAAATTTGAAAAGGGATATCGTTGGGGTCTTTTCCCATCAGGGTCCATGGCCTATATTATTTCGAAAGAATCGTTCTGGGAGCCTCTCGAAACCTATATCCCCATGATGAAAGTCCGGGGGTCATTTGGTTCTTTGGGAAATCAGGATGTGGCAAATTATCTGTACGTGGAGCGCCTTCCGGTTTATACGAACTTGCCATACATTATGGGCGACGACAGACCCAATTATATAGGAATGGCAGGTCTTTCAAGCCCGGAATTAACATGGGAAAGGGTCAATACGACTAATTTTGGGCTGGATGTGGGCTTGGTAAAGAACAAACTGACGGCTTCTATCGATTATTTTATCCGGGATACTTACGATATGTTAGGGCCTGTAGAATCCCTCCCGGCAGTGCTTGGGACAGAAGTTCCAAGATCAAACAACGCGACCTTGAAAACAAACGGATTTGAACTTATCGTGGGATGGAAAGATAAAATCAAGGATTTCTCATATGATGCTAAATTTATGCTTTCCGATGCAAAAACCAAAATCATGGAATACTATAACCCTCAGGATTTATTAAGTGCTCCTTTCTACGAAGGGATGCAAATGGGTGAAATTTGGGGATATACGACCACCGGGTTATTTCAAACTGATCAGGAAGCCCAAAGCAAAGATCAGTCCTACTTATCAAAAGAAGTGTGGCGCGCGGGCGATGTGCAGTATGCTGACCTGAATGGAGATGAAAAGATTAATATTGGTAAAAATACTGTCGGAGACCATGGTGATCTTTCGATAATTGGTAACTCGACACCACGATATTCATACAGTTTTCTGCTCAATGTATCATGGAAAGGATTTGATTATAATATGATTTGGCAAGGAGTCGGGAAAAGAGACCTCTGGCTCGATTCACCTAATTTCTGGGGCGCCGGATGGATATGGACAGCCGTGGCCTTTGAAGAACATATGGATTATTGGACTGAAGACAACAGAGATGCTTATTTCCCCAGACCATACATGGATAAAGGTGGCAAAAACCATCAGGTTCAAACAAGGTTCCTTCAAAACGGCGCATACCTGCGTTTGAAATCATTACAGTTGGGCTATACCTTACCTGAAAATCTTACCCGGAAATGCAGGGTTAAAAAATTAAGGTTTTTTGTAACTGGCGAAAATTTGTTAACATTTACGAAACTTCCCAAGAATTTTGATCCGGAATCCACAGGTGGTGCTCATGGTGCGGGAATGATTTATCCCCTGCAGATAAATTTGGCCACTGGCGTTAATATAACCTTCTAAATTATGAAAATTATGAAAATTATGAAACGATATATACCTGTTATTCTTATTATTGGATCGCTCTTCACATGGTCATGTAGTGAAGGCTTCCTTGAAAGGTATCCACTCGATGAGTTAGCGCCTCAGGATTTTTTCAATTCTCCTGAAGAACTGCAAATCTATGCCAACAGATTTTATGTTCTCCTTCCTGCCCATCAGGGATATTTCAATACATTTTATGTTGATGCGAATAGTGATAATCTGGTGCCTGCTGAATTCGACATGAGGCTTGCCGGAACACGTACAGTTCCTTCATCTGTTTCTGCCACTACTGTTAATACCCGGTTTTCTATTGTTTATGGTTGGAATTGGGCTGACATTCGGCAGGCAAATTACTTCCTCGAGCATTG
This sequence comes from uncultured Prolixibacteraceae bacterium, assembly GCA_964486235.1. GTDB lineage: Bacteria > Bacteroidota > Bacteroidia > Bacteroidales > Prolixibacteraceae > JBCFBK01. Next base: position 24,458 of record CAZANK010000001.1, read on the forward strand.
CAATAAGGCCACTGGTACACCAGAAGACCTTAAACAATACATAGGTGAAGTAAGGTTTTTCAGGGCATTCCTTTATTTTGACAAGGTTAAGACTTTTGGGGATGTCCCATGGATCAGTAAAACCACGAATACGACTTCTCCCGAACTATACATTCCTCGGACAAGCCGGAAGGTTGTGACCGATTCCATCATCGCGGATCTGGATATCGCGATAAGTTATTTAAAACCTGCTGCCCAGGCGAATGCCTTCAGAATAAATAAAGAGGTAGCTATGCTTTTAAAAGCACGCGTTTGTCTTTATGAGGGTACCTGGGAGAAATACCATAGCGGCACCCCACTTGGGGTGTCCGGTTCCGACGGTTCACAATTCATACAGAAAGCTGCTGAGGTTGCTGATCAACTTATGCAAACAAACGCGCACAGTATTTACAAAGGACCTGCCGGACGGGAGTATTGGTCTCTTTTCAACCAGTTGGACTACACCGGGAATCCAGAGGTAATGCTTTGGAAAAAATACGATATAGGACTTCAGATAACACACAATGTGGCAAGATACATGGCAGGAGGAATTGGTCAAATAGGAATGTCGAAAGGGTTAATAGACAGCTATTTATGTACAGACGGAAAGCCTATTTCTATTAGTCCGTTGTTCCTTGGCTATGATTCTTTGCTCATGGAGGCAACAAATCGTGACCCCCGGCTCCAGCAATCGGTATTCCTCCCGGGAGACGATCAGAGAATCAATGGACCCGGCGGCACACTGAACGTGAAATTCGAAAAACCCACTTTGGATGGGATGGGTGAGTTCCGGAACACCACAGGCTTCGCTATTTATAAAGGAGTTAATCCTGATTATTCACAGTCATCAAATGACAATGTCGGTACACAGGGATCTATTATTTTTCGATATGCCGAAGCCTTGCTAATCTATGCTGAAGCAAAGGCCGAAATGGGAAATATTACTCAAGCGGATGTCGACAGAACCATCAATCGGCTGCGCGACAGAGTGGGCATGATCCATTTGGATATCAATAATATCAGCACCGATCCCAACTGGGATTATCCGACCCTCTCTCCGGTCATTAATGAGATCAGGCGGGAACGAAGAGTGGAACTGTCCTGTGAAGGATCAAGATGGGATGATCTGGCTCGTTGGAGAGCGCATCACCTCATTGTAGGTAAACGTCTCAAAGGAGCCAAATATACCGGCACAAATCTGGATGGTGCATATAAAGATGCTCAGGGAAATCCAAGTATAGTAATCGGAGTAAATCTGTATGTTGATGCCAATGGTTTTATTGATCCCTATCAGAACGTTTTTCCAAATGGATTCGGATTCGATCCAAATCGTGATTATTTATCACCTATTCCAAGCGACGAAATCACGTTGAATGACAAACTGGTACAAAATCCAGGTTGGGAATAAACCCATTTTAAGGGGATATTAATCTAAACCACATGGACTTGTCTGAACATTTATCAGGCAAGTCCATTTATAAACATGGTGAAATTTAAATCAGAAAATGTATCGGAAACATCTTCCTTCGGCTAGATGGTTATGTTTAATCTGTTTAGTCCTTTGCTGTAGTTGTGTAAAAAAAGTGACAATAGATTCTTTGGTCAAGGAGATGACCCAAAGAGAAAGTCTTAGTTATTTTCCACGGAATCCTTATGTTCACAAACAATTCAGCAGTTACAATCCGGCATCAAAATCACCTGAAAAAGAGGGTTGGTTTGAAAACTTCGATATGTCTCATTTCATTCGGGTGGAAGAAGATGCCGGAAGGCGCGAATTTGTGATGCTTGATGCCGATGGGCCGGGTGCAATTGTCCGATGGTGGATGACCTTTTATAAAGCTCAAAACGGCGTGTTGCGGATTTATGTGGATCATGATTCAATTCCTGTTATTGAGGGATCACCAAACAAGTTATTGAGCGGTGACCTTCTGACAAAATCTCCACTCGCGGTATCTGTCCAGGCAGGAGCTGACATTGGGGAAGAAGGACGTGATTACGATCACAATCTCTATGTTCCCATACCCTTTGCACGTCATTGCAAAATTACTTACGAATGCGATTCGCTGGTTTTACGCTACGATTATGAGGGCATCAAAGTACCTCAAGGCTATTATTCGCCCGATGTGTTTTATAATATTGGGTACCGTGCCTACGCGAAAAACATAACTGTTGAGTCTTCTTCACGCCAGTCACTCAAAGAGGCCGGAACTCTTTTTGATATAGCTGGTAAATCTTTATTGAACAACCAGGTAAACTCCGTCTCTAACGAGAAATTTGAGAAACTCATTCTGCCGGGAGATTCACTCGTCATTGAACTCACAGAAGAGAAACATGCCATAAATCAATTGATGGTTGATTTGGAAGCAAACGATATGCAGCAGGCTTTACGTTCTGCATTGTTAAAAGTATCATTTGACGGATATCAAACAATTTGGGCTCCCATCGGTGAGTTCTTTGGGACAGGATATAGTCTGAATCCCCATAAAACATGGATGAATCAGAGAGATGAAAATGGCAGGATGGAATCTTACTGGGTAATGCCCTTCAGAGAAAAATGTGCACTTACGATCGTCAACCATGGAAATGAAAATATAAAGCTGAAGGGATCGGTAGGCCTGATACCATATAAATGGACCACAAACAGCATGTATTTCGGAGCCTTTTGGCACGAATACCGGCATCTTAAAACCAGAGACGGGAAGGGTTTGCCTTTCGACCTGAATTTTATTGACATCAAGGGGAAAGGAGTATATGTGGGCGATCAGGTTACTCTCTTCAACAATACCTATCAGTGGTGGGGCGAAGGCGATGAGAAAATTTTTGTTGACGGAGAGTCTTTTCCATCCAGTTTTGGAACAGGTTCAGAAGATTATTACGGTTATTCATTTGCGCGGCCAGAATCATTTTCACATCCCTTTTTATCGCAGCCGGAAGGAACGGGAAATACAAATTGGGGGATTACCGTTAACATGAGGCATCGCTCTCTTGATGCGATCCCATTTCATACATCAATCAGCTCAAATATCGAATTATGGCATTGGGCTAATATCCGTATGAACTACGCACTCACATCTTATTTTTATGTATTGCCCCCTTTTACGATCAATGCCATGCCGAACATTGAAAGCATAAGAAATCGGGTTGCAATTAAGAAAGATGATATTAACAACGATGAGAATAGTCCCCGGACTACTTTTACCAAATGACACGAAATATGAAAATCTGCAATGCTTTGAGCACAGTAAAATGGGTGGGACTTTTAACATTCATGACAATTGTAAAGTCATGTAATTCTCCGGAAAAATTCTATTCTGCCGATGACTTTGCCCTTGTTCAGAAGATTGATGCACATTTTCATTATCTAACCATGAATGAGGAATTCCTCAAATTGGCATCAAATCTGAACTTCCATTTGCTTTCACCAAATTGGGATGGTGAGTATTCTATAGACGAGCAAATGAAAATTGCCCATAAGATATGGCTTTCCAATCCCAAAGGATTTGCATTTTTCGGTACTTTTTCGGTTGACAGTTTTGGTCAACCTGAGTTTGCTGACCTTACGATTGCCCGCATCAGGCAATGTTTACAAGGAGGCGCTTCTGGAATAAAAATCTGGAAAAACATCGGGATGGTTTTAAAAGACCAGGATGGGAAATTTGTAATGATTGACGACCCGGCTTTCGATCCCGTTTTTACATTTCTCGAAGAGAATAACATTCCGGTTCTGGCTCATTTGGGAGAACCAAAAGACTGCTGGCTACCCGAAAGTGAGATGACAGATCCGGGTGACAAAAGCTATTATCGAAACAATCCTGAATACCACATGTATCTGCATCCCGAAGTTCCTTCTTACGACGATCAGATTACAGCAAGGGACAATATCCTAAAAAAATACCCAAAACTTGATTTTATCGGAGCACATCTGGGCAGTCTGGAATGGAATATTGATGAGTTGGCTCAACGTTTTGATATGTTCCCGAATTTCAAGGTTGACATGGCCGCCAGATTATACCACCTGCAATATCAGTCTAAAAGCAACAGAGAAAAAGTCCGCAATTTTATGATCAAGTATCAGGACCGGATTTTATATGCCACAGATAATGAGGTACACGATATTTCAGGTACGGATACTAAGACAACGATGCGAAATCTTCAACGGGGCTGGATGGCGCAATGGAGCTACCTCGCTACTGATTCAGTTATTAACAATACAAAAGGATTAAAACTTCCAAAGGATGTTATTGATAAGATCTATTTCAAAAATGCGAAAAAGTATTTTAATCAAAAACAGAATTAAACTTAAAGACATGAAAAAATTATTGCTGATTTCAAGCCTGTTAATACTCTTTCAATGTGTGAAAGGAAACGATGATTTTAACAATGGTTATAATCCATCCGAAAAACTTGTGTTAAAAGATGTTTCATACGGGGAATTACCGCGACAAAAATTCAACGCTTACCTTCCGGCAAACAGAAATAAAAATACGAAAGCAATCATTCTTATTCATGGAGGCGGCTGGAAATCAGGAGATAAAAGCGATTTCGATTTATTTGCATCCGCATTTGCCGATTCAGCTATTGCAGCTTTTGCCATAAATTACAGGTATGCCAATACAAATGATCGTGTAAGTTATGTTGAAATTTTGAAGGATATTGACAAGGCAATTAGTTGCATCATCGATAGTTCTGTGACTTTTTCCTTTAATCCGAAACAAATATGTCTTTTGGGACATAGTGCAGGAGCGCACCTGGCATTACTCTATACTTTTCGTGACAACAAGAAGGGTGTTGTGAATAAAGTTGTTTCATTGGCAGGCCCAACAGACTTGACCGACCCTCAATTACTCAATATCTCCGGGATAAATGACTTGGTAAACACATTGGTAGGGAATGATTTAGATAAACGTGAAGATGCCAGTCCCATAAATTATGCAGGCGAAATTCCCACCTACTTGTATCATGGCAAAGCGGATGAAGTAGTTCCCAGTCAGCAATCCGTTAAATTCTTCGAAAAAATCAGTAGTCGGAATCCGAGGAATCGTTGCGCCATAATTGAAGGCTGCGGACATGGGTTTGATCTGGCGGAATTCATTAAAATATTAAATGAAACAGTTGCATTCGTTAAAGAATAGCTATTGGATATTCATTTTCTGAAATAAGGTCTTTAATCGGTGAATTGAAATGAAAGCAAGATTTTATATCGTTGCATGGAGCCTGATCGTTACTCTTTCCTGTATGCAACGGGGATTGGCGCAAACCATAACTACCGAGAGCCTGCTAAACGACATGGTTGATTTTGAACGATTGACCCGTTTGTCCAAAGAAACCTATAAAGCAGTGCAATATTCTTCATACGACCGGAGAAGCACAAAACCAACCGATAATTTCTGGTTTGCCAATGAAGATGGGTTTGGCAATGAACCAATTCCCGGCTTTGAAAAAGTACTGAAACAACCGGATGCAAATGGAATAGGGGAGTATCTGATATGCGATATTCGAAAGCCAGGTGCCATTTTACGCCTTTGGACTGCGCAGATAACCGGTAAAATCCGTTTGTTTTTAGATGATATGACCTCCCCTGTTTTTGAAGGAGATGCCCAGGATTTTTTTTGGAAAGCAATTGAAAAGTTATCCGACACTCCGGTTCAAATTGATTATGTCAACACCTTCAGGCAATTTGATGCGGTTTATCTCCCCATTCCTTTTGCCAGGGGATGCCGGATTGAATGGATCGGGGATATTAAAGAAACTCATTTTTATCATGTAGGTCTCCGCGTTTATGACTCCAACGTAAAGGTCGAAACGTTCAATGTTAAAGAGATCCCTAAATATGTTCAAAAACTGGAGGAAATAAACAGGATTTTAAGGAATCCGAAAGATGGAGTTTCCAATAAAAAGCGAATTATTCAAACAAAGGAAATTAGTGTGCCTGTGGCCTCAACAAAAGAATTATTTAACATTACAGGACAACAGGCGGTTGAATATTTCTCCATCAAATTAAAAGCAAATAATCCTGAAAATGCACTCCGGAAGAGTCTCTTAAAAATCTGTTTTGATGATTCTTCTGTTCCCCAGATACATGCGCCAATTGGCGATTTTTTTGGAGCAGCTCCTGGCCTGAATCCATATCAATCACTTCCTTTTTCAGTGGAAACAGATGGTACAATGACTTGCCGGTTTGTTATGCCATTTAAAAATGCTGCGCGCATAGAAATTGAAAATAATTCGGATGAGAATATTACTGTTTCAGGAGGTCTTGGTACCACAGATTATAAATGGGAGGATGGAAAAAGTATGCATTTCAGGGCACGCTGGAAAATCAATCATGAATTAACTGCTACGAATATTAACGCGGGTGATAATCGTGCTTCCGATATTCTATACTTGATGGCATCGGGTCAAGGCCGGATTGTTGGCGCCGCCGCCTATTTATATAATCCCAGCAATGTTCCCACTCCCTGGGGCAGTTGGTGGGGTGAAGGCGATGAAAAAATTTATGTAGATCAGGATACCTTTCCTTCATTCTTTGGTACAGGCTCCGAAGATTATTTCAATTACTCATGGTCGTCGGCAAAAATATTTAGTTTCCCGTATTGCGGGCAACCCAGAAATGATGGTCCCGGAAACCGTGGTTATGTTTCAAATTTCCGTTGGCATATCCTCGATGATATTCCATTTAAAGATAAAATCGCTTTTTTCATGGAGTTGGGCCATCATGGAAATGTTCCCCGTTTTTCGTACGGAAGGATGGTCTGCCTCTATGCCTCACCCGAACTTATTGATGATTATCAGAAAATAACGATTGATGACCTTCGTGACATTTCCTATCGACCCTGGACCCCGGAGGCATACCTCGGTTCTGCAGGCTTCCGATTCATTCAAGCTGAAATGTTTATTGTTGAAAATAAGACGATTAAGGTGGAAAATGGATCGCTGTGGTCAGAAGGAAGCATTGTGATGTGGACTCCGGCAAAAACAGCAGAGAAACTCAAATTCATGATCAATTCCGATAAAGCCGGCGATAAAACAAATATCGGTTTTACACTTGCCCATAGTCCGAATGGTGGCACAATGGCCATATTCATAAATGGAATGCCGGTAAAGTTTGATGGCAAAGAAACAGTGAACCTTTTCGAGCCAAATCAGCAGATTTTGGAAAACCATTTTTCAGAATCAATCCAATTACTAAAAGGTAATAATGAAATAATTTTCGAATCCAGAGATACCGAAATGGGTAAAAAAATAGGAATTGATTTCGTCTGGATGAGAGAGAAATGATCAGGATTAAAATATTTTGAGATAAAGGGAGGCTATGTTGCTAATAAAGAGATATATACAGGAACTTGAGATTTTTCAGGTCAGAAATAGAACAATTCTCTCGAAAGAACGGGTAATCTCCGTAGATGCATTAAGAGGTTTTGATATGTTTTGGATTATGGGAGGCGATATTGGGTTTCAGGCCCTTGATCATGTTTTCCACAGTAAGCTGTCAGGTTTTGTTAGAACACAATTTGATCATACTGAATGGTTCGGCTTTCATTTTGAAGACATTATCATGCCACTTTTTCTTTTTATTGTTGGCATTTCAATGGTCTACTCATACAGAAAAAGACTCGGTAGTGGTTCCACTGACAAATCGTTGTGGATTCACACAATGAAGAGAGTTGCCCTACTTTGGTTATTAGGTATGGTTGTTCAGGGAAATCTGCTAAGTTATGACCTCAACCATATTCAATTTTACACAAACACCTTGCAGGCTATTGCAAGCGGTTATCTGATAGCAACCATTTTCATTCTGTATCTGCCGGTCTTTTATCAGATGCTGGCTACAATTGGTTTAATGATAGTTTATTGGGCAATTCTGGCACTTATTCCAATTGGAGGAACAACAGCCAACGCATATTCTCCTGATGGGAATGTGGCAATGTATGTTGAAAAGTTGGTTATGGGGCGTTTTATCGGCTGGGGAACTTATACCTGGATTGTTTCGAGCCTGAATTTTGGGGCGACTGTCATGGTCGGTGTTTTTGCCGGGTACATGATGCAATCAAATGAGAGTAAGATGAAGAAATTCTGGAATTTCGGGATTCTTGGAATTTCACTGATTATCCTTGCGTTAATCCTGAATATTTGGCATCCAATAATCAAGAAGATATGGACAAGCTCATTTGTTCTCTTTTCCGGTGGTATCAATTTGCTGATACTTGCAGCTTTTTACCTGGTGATTGATATCTGGAACGTTCGGAAAGGCACAAAATGGATGATAATCATAGGATCGAATGCCATTTTTGCCTATGTGGCCTGGCATCTGTTTAGCAACAGTTTTATAGGCATGGCTGAAATCTTTTTGAAAGGTTTAAAACCATGGATTGGAAACTGGTTTGAAGCACTGGGTATTTTTGGCGGTACGCTGATCTTATACCTCATCCTCAAGTATATGTACAAGAATAAAACTTTCATTAAAATTTAAACCAAAACCGAAATACTAATCTCTGAAAACTATGAATACTAATCGCCGGAGTTTTTTTAAAATCGCGGGAGTTGCCAGTGTCAGCATATTTTCCGGGGCCTTATCTTCCTGTGATTCAAATGAAAAAAAAAATCAAACTGGCTCACTTTTAAACATCGAAGAGGAGGCAAATAAAGCACACGCTCAACGCTTTAACATGAGCGGTTATGCAGCGCCAAAACTAGATGTTGTACGAATTGGATTTATCGGACTGGGAATGCGAGGACCTGGCGCAGTTGAACGAATAGCTAATATTGAAGGTGTCGAAATTAAAGCGCTTTGCGATGAACGAATGGATCGGGTTGAAAGCGCGCAAAAAATTCTCGCCGAACGCGGATTGCCTGAGGCAAAGGCATATGGGGGAAGGAAAGAGGCATGGAAAGAGCTTTGTCGAAGTAATGAAATTGACCTTGTTTATATTTGCACACCCTGGCAGCTTCATACTCCAATGGCTGTATTTGCAATGGAAAATGGCAAACATGCCGCTTCTGAAGTTCCCGCAGCCACAACTCTTGAAGAGGCATGGCTACTGGTCGAAACATCTGAAAAAACAAAAAAGCACTGCATGATGCTTGAAAACTGCTGCTACGACTTTTTCGAACTGCTGACTTTAAATATGGCACGACAAGGTTTTTTTGGAGAACTGACCCATGTTGAGGGAGCTTATATTCACAACCTCGCTGATCTGAATTTCAGTAAAAAAGGCTATACCGAAATGTGGCGGTTAAAGCACAACCAGCATCGCAATGGCAATCTTTACCCTACTCATGGTCTCGGACCAGTTTGTCAGGCGTTGAACATCAATCGCGGCGATAAGATGGAATACCTGACGTCCATGTCGACAAATGATTTCCAATTGGCAAAAATGGCTGATAATCTGGCAAAGGAGGATGCTTTCTACAAAGAATTTGCAACGACAAACTATCGCGGGAATATGAACACAACCCTTGTCCGGACTGAGAAAGGCAAGACAATAATGATTCAGCACGACACCACTTCTCCAAGACCATATTCGCGTATCCACCTCATTTGCGGAACCAAGGGAGTAGCCATCAAGTATCCTGAGCCCGGAAGAATCGCGACAGGTCACGAATGGTTCGATGATGCGAAAATGGCTGAGATTCAGAAACAGTATACTCCTGAAATTGTGAAGCGGGTAGGTGAGATGGCAAAGAAAATTGGTGGCCACGGCGGTATGGATTTTATGATGGACTGGCGCCTTATTGATTGCCTTCGCAACGGACTGCCGCTTGACCAGGATGTTTACGACGCGGCATTATGGAGTTGTATTGCACCATTAAGCGAATGGTCTGTTGCCAATCGCTCGAATTCGATACAGGTTCCGGACTTTACCTGCGGATCCTTTAAATCAAATCTACAGGTTGATATCAGTCTGTCTCAAGGCGGAAATACTGGAGTCAGGGCCATAACGAGCAGTTCGGGGAGCCAATTAAAAGTATAAAATGGTGATATGGATTACCCTCAAGATCGTATCAAAACAAATTTTGACGTGTCAAATACATTAATAAATCAATTGTTAAAGATGGAACACCTTAATCATAAGCATTTAGTAATAACTATAATTCTGAGCTTATCCTTGTTTCTTTGTTCGGCTAAAGAAAAGAGCATTAATCCCCGGGATCATGCTTTTAACGGGTATTACTCAGGAAAGTATCTGGATCGTGTTGCTTTCCCAATTGGTGGCATTGGCGCCGGAATGTTTTGTATGGATGGCACAGGATCACTTTCTCATTTGTCAGTAAAGCATAGGCCTGAATTATTCAATGAGCCTGTCTGTTATGCAGCAATATGCGTCAAAGGAAGGGAAAATGGGGCAAAAGTTTTGGAAGCACAGGTTCCTGAATGGAAACTGTATGGTTCAGCAGGATCGACAATCGGCGCCCTGGGAAAGTCATATGGTCTTCCTCGGTTTGAGAATAGTCGCTTTTTACCAAGGTTTCCATTCGCCACGCTTGAACTTCAGGATAAAGATATTCCGTTTGAGGTTGAAGTAACGGGTTGGAGCCCCTTCATTCCGGGTGATGAAGATAATTCAAGTTTGCCGGGCGGTGCCATGGAATATTCTTTCAGAAACAATACAAAAGAAGAAATTGAAGCGGTTTTTTCCTGGAACTCAAGGAATATTATTACCGAATGGGTTGGACGTATTGTAGAAATAAAGAATGGTTTTACTTTAACGGGCGATCCACCCGATTCCGGGAACACTGGCTTGTCAGTCTTTATAAATGACAACGATGCCGTGGTGGACTATTGCTGGTTCCGGGGTGAGTGGTTTGATCCCCATATGATTCTTTGGAAGAACATTGAAAATGGTAACGTTGTTTCTAATCGTCCGGTTGATTCACCCGCGCCTGGCGCATCAATATATGTCCCGTTTAGACTTAAACCTGGCGAAAGTAAAAGCATCGTTGTCAACTTCTGCTGGTATCTGCCCCAAACGAACCTGTCAATAGGGAATGTGCCAGGCACGGAAGAGAAGCTCCCTCCCTATAAACCCTGGTATACGGCTCGTTTTGATAATCTGGATGAAGTCAATAAGTACTGGATGACGAATTATTCAGACCTGAAGCAAAAAAGCGAACTTTTTCGTGACGCGTTTTTCTCCTCAACACTTCCTCCCGAAGTCATTGAAGCAGTTGCTGCAAACCTGGCAATTCTGAAATCTCCAACCATTTTGCGGCAGTTTGACGGACGGCTTTGGGCTTGGGAAGGATGCGATGATAACGAAGGCAGTTGTCATGGCAGTTGCACACACGTTTGGAATTATGCCCAGGCGATGCCCCATCTCTTTCCGGGCCTTGAAAGAACGTTTCGAGAAACGGAACTAATGGTCAGTCAAAATGATAAAGGGCATCAGAATTTCAGGGTGAATCTGCCAATTTCTACGCCTCCGCACGATTTTCATTCAGCAGCCGACGGTCAGTTGGGCGGAATAATGAAAGTATACCGGGAATGGAGGATCAGCGGAGACACTGAATGGATGAAAGGTCTGTTTCCACTTGTTAAAAAAAGTATGGATTATTGCATTGAGACCTGGGACCCGGATCAGAAGGGTTATCTCGAAGAACCCCACCACAATACATACGATATCGAATTCTGGGGACCTGATGGGATGTGTACCAGCTTTTACCTGGGCGCCCTCACTGCATTTAATGAAATGAGCAAAGCAGTAGATTCTCCATACGGAGAGTATGAAAACCTGCTTGCTAAGGGTAAGGTATTTACTGAATCGGAGCTGTTTGACGGAGAATATTTCATACAAAAAGTAAAATGGGAGGGATTGCATTCCCCAAGTCCTGTTGTGGCTGCAAAGAGCAGTTACAGAACCAGCTATTCTGAAGAAGCGTTGAAGCTGTTAAATGAAGAAGGCCCTAAATATCAGTATGGGAAAGGGTGCTTGTCGGATGGTATTTTAGGAATGTGGATGGCTTCTGTTTGTGGTTTGCCTGAAATTATCGATCAGGAAAAAGTAACCAGTCATCTTGCTGCAGTTTATAAAAACAACTTTAAATCAAACCTTATTGATCATGCCAATCCCCAACGGCCAACTTATGCCGCAGGAAGAGATGGAGGTTTATTACTATGTACCTGGCCTAAAGGAGGTAGATTGTCTCTTCCTTTCATCTACAGTAACGAGGTTTGGACCGGAATAGAATACCAGGTTGCAAGTCATCTCATGTTTCATGGGGAGGTTGAAAAAGGACTGGATATTGTCCGTACCTGCCGGAAACGATATGATGGACGTGTACGAAACCCGTTCAATGAATACGAATGTGGAAGCTGGTATGCACGCGCCATGTCGAGTTATGCACTTCTCGAAGGACTTACCGGTGTCCGCTATGATGCCGTAGACCGCACTTTATTTATCGATTCAAAGATTGGAGATTTTAAAAGTTTCCTTTCCGCTGAAACCGGCTTTGCCAATGTTGGACTCAAAAACGGGAAGCCCTTTCTCGAAGCTGTATATGGAACTATTGATATCCAAAAAGTCATCGTTTCGGGCGTCGAAAAACAATTGATCCATCAATCGTTATCAAAGTAAGAAAATTACCATGAAAATCAATCATTCTTTTCTTTCAATTTTTTTCCTTTTCTTATCATCAACTACAGGAAGCGCCCAGGTAAACAACCTGAAAATCAGTGAAGATACTGACGTGATTGTAATGAAGAAAGTAGCTGACCATATACTTTCCAATACCACTTATGATTTTATTATTCCTGGCGATGGAACAATTCTGAAAACTGTGAATTCTTCGAATTATAAAGAGTCAATTGCTTTACGAAGCCCTTATAATACCTGGAACTATTGGAACGGGGTATTGAGTATTGCAATGATCAGGATAGCAGAGAGTTTAGATGATAAAAGATATCAGAAATTCGCGATTAAGAATTATGAATTCTCATTCGACAACCTCCCATTTTTTAAAAGCAGGTATAAAGGACAGGATAAATGGATCTATCCGTTCGGACAGGCTATCGTAACCAAAGAGTTAGATGATTGCGGCGCTATGGGAGCCGGCCTGATAGAGGTCAACCAAATTAAACCACGAGAAGAATACAACGATTATCTGTTGAATGCTGCCTTGCATATACTTAACGGGCAAGACCGGCTTGATGACAAAACGCTGGTACGTAAATTTCCTTACGAGATGACCTTGTGGGCCGATGATCTGTACATGAGCATTGTGTTTCTTTCAAGAATGGGTAAATGGACGGGTGACAATAAGTATTTTGATGATGCCATACTTCAGGTAGAAAACTTCACGAAGTATTTATTCAATCCAAACACGGCGCTTTATTACCATAGCTGGTATAGCGACCTTAAAACCAATGGTGTTGCGCATTGGGGCAGATGCAATGGTTGGGTTATGATGGCCCAGGTTGAATTATTGGATTATTTGCCAACGAATTATCCCAATCGGGAAAAGTTACTGAAAATACTTTATCAGCAGATTTTAGGAATTTCCCGATACCAGGATATCTCGGGAATGTGGCATCAATTGATTGACAAAAACGATTCTTACCTCGAAACCTCATCAACGGCCATGTTTACGTATAGCATTGCAAAAGCTGTAAACAATGGTTGGATTGACAAAAGGTATATTTCAGTGGCCATTGAAGCTTGGGACGGTTTGAAGAAAAATATCAATGAGGATGGACTGGTCAGGAACATCTGTGAGGGGACAGGTATCGAGAATGACCTCCTTTACTATTATAAAAGGCCAACTCCGCTGAATGATATTCATGGATTGGGGGCAATTTTATTGGCTGGCAATGAGATCATTAAGTTTAAAAGAGAAAATAATAAATAAAATGAAGAGGAAATTAATTCCGGCAATCTGCTTTTTCTTTTTATTGTCATTTGTCTTCAATAGCCTAAAGGTACGGGCAGGTGATGTAACAATTATTGATTCAAGGCATTACAGTACTGTACTTGGCGAAATGCGTAACTATCGCATATTTTTGCCTCCCGGCTATTCTGAAAACCCTCAGAAAAGATACCCGGTCATCTATTTTTTGCACGGATGGTCTCAGCGCTATTTTGGCGCAGGTCCGATTTATTCAGATCCTTTTGAAAAAGGCAGTGATAACAATGGCGACAACATTGCGAATTTCGTTTCAAAGCATGATGTTATTGTTGTAAAATCAGATGGATACAACCGAAACCCTGATGAAGAATACTACGTGCGACCTTATAACGTTGGGAAAAAGAGCGAGGTCGAAACTTACCGGCAATTCCCGATCTATTACCCTGAGTTCGTAAATTATATTGATGAAACCTATCTTACCATTGCCGACAGGGAACACAGGGCAATTTCAGGTCTTTCGATGGGGGGGTTTATGACTTTTTGGATTGGTGGAAAATATCCGCAGTTATTTTCTGCCGCCGGAAATTTCTGTGGTTCTACGGAATTTTTTGTTGGTCCCCAAAGCTTCCCTGTGGAGTACCACCACAAAGATATGTATAAGAATTACGGAGGAATGAATATCCGGTTAAATTATGGTGATAAGGACTTTATCCTCAATTATCATGAGGAAGTAAATAAAGTGTGGACACAGGTAATGGATCATTATGAATTTAAAATTTATGATGCGGCACATTCTACCTGCGGACTTGGTGAAATGTTTAATTTTTGCATGAAAACCTTTGAGAATCCTCCGGGAAAACCTGAAAAATGGGATCATATTGATGTATATCCTGAATTCTCTGTATGGGATTATAATATCTATTCCGACCGAAATGTTCCGGGTTTTACTGTCCTCGAAAATGTAGATAAAAGAGGGTTCAAATGCGCGGTAAGGGAGTTTCTTCCCGATGGTGAATTGTTGCCTTTTGTGAACCTGACGGTAACAACACCACCAATATATGAAAAGAATCAATCGTACATTATTAACGATATTGACGCCAAAAGCTTAGAATCCATGCAAAAAACAATCCTGAGCGACGATTCAGGAAGATTGAAGATCAGTATAAATGGCAGTCTTCACGAAATTGGAATCAATAAAAAAGACGATAAACCCAACATTTGTGTCGCTTCGTTCGAAATTGAAAATATGGCTTGGGCAATAACCGGGAAAGATGTCAGGCTCTCCATAAAACTACTGAATAAAGGATTGGCGACTGCGAAAAACATCAGCGCCAGGATTGCAGCAACACGAAATACTACGATCATTCCTGAAAGTGAAGCATCATTTGGGAATATTGATGTTAATGAATTGAAGACCTGTCAGATTCCATATGTATTCCACGTGCAAGCTGATCATGTTGAAATGGTACAATTCAGGATAACAATTCAGGATGAGAAAAAAAATCAATGGATTGAATTATTTGAGGTTCCTGTTAAACGGGATTTGCTGGAAATGGATTGTGTGATCGCCGATGGCAAAGTATTTACCGTCGCGAAAGCGGGCGACGATACCGAAACAATCTTTTTGGGAGAAGGAAATGGTGATGGTGTAGCAAATCCGGGTGAGAGTATTATGATACTCGTAAAAGATAACGATACCTACCGCAGAACCAGTTTATATTTTTCAGATAAGTACCTAAATCCATTTGGGATAAACCACAGAATATCAGATGACTGGTTTAGTTATGATTATGTGGGCGCTTCATGCAAATTTTCCAAACCATTAATTGCCTCCGATTGCCCTGAAAATCATATCATTGAATTATCCACTGAACACTGGCTCCCAGACAAGCTTTTTCATGTTGTTAAACAAGGGAAAGTTAAGATTAACGTGAAAGGAAAGGATAGTACACCACCCAAACTTAGGTGGGTGCAAATCCCTGGTAATAATATTGTCCAGGCAAAGCTATACGATGGTTCAAAAATTCTGTCGGTGAAAGCCAAACTAATCCTATGGGTGAAGGATAAACCTACGGAATATCTTGAATTTAAGTTGAATGACAATGGTTTGAATGGTGATCTGGTTAAGGCCGATAATGTATTTAGCGCGAAAATTCCTGAACAGAAACTTGGTTTTTACAGGGTGGTAATAGAGGCGGAAGATTCATTTGGAAATACATTAATTGAAGAGGCCCGTGATAAATATTTGTTGCACTGAAATCGATGGGTATTCTATCCATTCGTATTGATTAAGAGCTCCCGCGGTTTCGGCGCACACAAGAGCCGTCACCTTGGTGATTTTAGTTCCCATTGTTTTGACAATCCGCCAGCCTCCCATCATGGTTCCCAGGCCGATCGCCTCGAAACAGGTGAGGGGAACCCATCCGGGCATGGTGTCGGCCGAGTCGATCTGCTCCACCGCGATCAGCGCTGTCGCGATGATACCCATTACTTTCCGAGAATCATTCAGGCCATGATAGCTTTTTAGCCCTTTTCTGTGCTAAGTTCAATTATTTTCTGAGTTTTTCAATTTTTTGTACCTAAAAATCCTGCCGCTCGATTTTTGGCT
>CAZANK010000002.1:0-32117 GCA_964486235.1 uncultured Prolixibacteraceae bacterium
AGACAAGGATTTTGACGGGCACTGGGCCGGCTTTGAACTGGGCGTAAACGGACTGGCCAACGGCGATTACAGCCTGTATGCCGGAACAGATTATGCCGGACTGGAGTTCATGGAGCTAAATCCGGCCAAATCGACCGAGGTAAACCTGAACTTTCTGGAATATGGCATTGTGCTGGACAACCAATATTTAGGACTCGTCACGGGCATGGGATTCTCCATGAACAATTACAGGTTTGATCATGACCTGACGATTGTCAAGGGCGCTCAGGGAACAGTTGAACCCCGCTATGCCGCGGAAGAAGAGAAGATGGAAAAATCGAAACTTACCGCATCATACCTGACAGTGCCGCTGCTGCTTGAGCTGCAGATCCCGGTAAATGGGCGTTCCAACAGGCTTTTTATCGCAGCAGGGGTCATTGGCGGTCTTAACCTGGGGTCTCATACCAAGATGAAATACGAGGATTCAAAAGAAAAAGACAGGGGCAGCTTCAATATGAACCCGTTCAAATGCTCGGCCACCGTCAGAGCCGGATTGAAGGACATTTCCCTGTATGCCTCCTATGCGCTTACCCCGCTGTTCCGGAACGATAAGGGCCCGGAGCTCTTCCCCTTCAGTATCGGGATCAGCCTCATCAACTTTTAACCGGGAAGCTGTTCCCTTTTGCACCATCCGGATAAAAAACGACCATCACTTCACCCCCTTGTTCAGAAAACAGCAAAAAAGGCTTGCATTTTAGCAAGCCTTCTTGATGATTCCCCATTCCGGACGAAAAAGTCATGCTTTTTATCAAATTGCTGCTTAACTTTGTGACACCATTAAGCGGTGCAGCTACCATAAAATAAGACGAAGTGAAAAGATTCTTATTGATCATTTTCTTATCCGGACTCTTTGTGGATGTCGTACGGGCTCAGGAAGATTCCACGCAATGGCAACTCCCCGCCGAGCGCAGGCAGTCGCGGATCACGCTCATCAGGAATAAAGTACTCGGCACGAACTATTGGGAAGAAGCCTTCAGGGGAAACTGGGCCGGAATTTTCGTAGGCCTGAACGGACTGGCAAAAACCGATTATTCCGGGTACCCCGAAAACGAACAGGGATTTTTTGATCCGGACCTGGCCCGTTCGTATGTGATCGACATCAACCTGATCCAGCTCTCGAAGGGCCTGCAGCGTTCCCGCAACACGATCGGACTGGTCACCGGCGTTGGCCTCGAACTCCAGTCCTGGTACCTGGACAACCGGATCACCGTCACAAAAGGCCTCTTCCGCCTTCAACCTGTTACATTGAACCATGACGATCCCCAAAAATCAAAGTTTATATCCAGCTACCTGAGCATCCCGTTCCTGGCAGAATTCCAGATCCCGATGAAGCATTACGGGAACAGGTTGTACTTTTCTGCCGGTTTGATTGTTCATAAACGACTAACCACGCATACCAAGATCAAATACACGCACCTGGACAAAGGTTATAAGTTGAAGTCACCCGACGACTATTACCTGCGCAACTTCCGCACGTCAGCAACTTTCCGCATCGGCTACCGCTGGATCAACCTCTTCGCATCCTGCGACCTGCAGCAATTGTTCATTACAAATAAAGGTCCTGAAACGTTCCCGTATTCGGCAGGCTTCGCGCTGGTCTCATTTTAATTCTGAATCGTTCATCGACCGTACCGGGTACCACGCGGCCAGAAACCCGACCGACAACACGATCAGGACGGTGACCAGCACATCTGTTCCCTGAAGTTGCACCGGATAGGCGGAAATCGCAAACGACCCTTCACCGGGAAGCTTAAGCAGCTCAAAATTCTTTTGCGCCCACACCAGAACGACACCGCAGATGACGCCTGCAACCGCGCCCGACACAGAAATAAGCCAGCCTTCCAGAAGAAAAATCCGCCTGGTCAGACTCCGGTCGGCACCCATGCTTTTCAGGATGAAGATATCATCTTTCTTATCAATGATCATCATGGTCAGTGAACCCAGCAGATTGAAGGACGCGATGACCAGGATCAAGCTGAGGATCATGAAACTGCTCCATTTCTCCGACTTCATCACCTTGTAGATGAACTCATGCTGTTCGTAACGGTCCTGCACCTTGAAACGCGCTCCCAGTGCCTGTTTAACCCTGCTCTTCACCTCATCCGTAACGGCGTCTTCGTCCAGCTTCAGTTCAAGGGAAGTGACGCTGCTGTCGTCCAGTTCAAAGACCGACCGGGCAAACCGGATGGGCACAAGAATATACTTGCTGTCAATTTCCTGCTGCACCGAAAAAACTCCGGAGGGAAACAGGTATCCCTCGTTAAGGGCATTCTGTAAACTCAAAAACCCCTTTTGTTCCTTCTTTGGATAATACACATGAATCGGATCGATAAAGCGCACGCCCACCCCAAGGTCATAGGCCACTCCCTGTCCGATCACGGTGTATTCAAACGAATCCTTCTCCAGCACAAACCCGCCGTCGATCAGCACCGTATCCAGTCCCGTGAACGACGCGTAACCGGGATCCACGCCTTTCACCACCGCGTATTTCTGTCGTCCGTCATACCCAAGCAGGGCGTTTTCTTCAACGACCGGCGCGTATGCCGCCACGCCTTCCATCGTCATCACTTCGCGAAGGCCAGGTTCCTCAAGCGAAAAGCTCTTCCCCGCTGCAACCGTGATCTTCAGGTCAGGATCAAAGCTCGAAAGCATCATCCCAATGAAGGAATCAATCCCGTTAAAGGCAGAAAGGACCACGATGAGTGCCATGGTTCCCACGGCCACGCCCACCACGGAAATCGCGGAGATCAGGTTAATGACGTTGACTGACTTCTTTGAAACCAGATACCGTTGTGCGATGTGAAATGCAATCTTCAATCTATTTATACGCTTTTACAATTAACCCTGTGCCGGATGAGTGCCGCCCGTTTACATCCATGTAATTCAGCAACGCTGCCAGCGGATAAACAACCAGGTAATAGACCGGAAGCAGCACGAAAAACCATTTGCTCAGACCCAGCAGCAAGATGGGGTATTTCATGGACAACCGCCAGGATAACTCACCTGCAGCGCCATACGAATAACGGGCTTCAACCTTCGAAAAGCCTGCCTGTTTCAGCTTATCCGCAATTTCTCCAATGCTGTAGCCATTCCTGACATGCTCCTCAATGAATCCTTCACCGCCTTCGTCATGATGAGACGCGTCCGACCCGCCCTTGTCCGACGGAGTGGAAATCAGCAACATACCATCGTCGTTCAAAGACTCATAAAAACTCTCAAACACCTGCACATCCTCCTCGATATGTTCCATCACGTCAACCGCCAGGATAAGCTGAAACTGTCGCGGCCTGACAAACCGGACGAGGTCTTCCACCTGAAAGTGAACCCTCGAATCCTCCCCGGTTTGCTTAAAAAACGTGTTGCATTGCGCAATCTGTTCCTGCTTCACATCGACCGCCAGGATCACCGCATGAGGAAACATCCGGCTCATCCGGTACGTGTACTGTCCAAATCCTGAACCTGCATCCAAAATGATGGAAGCCTGTTCCGGATTAAGCCTGCCGAGTTCCTTTCTGACATGCCACGCACGTAATAAAAGCAGGTCGAGCAAACGATAAAAAATCTTCCTCAACGCCGGGGTTTGATCGAAAACCTTGCCCAGTGAACGCTTGATCGGATCGTATTGCATAATCAGGACTTAAGAAGCCGGTCGATGTTTTCGATGTAGTCCAGACTGTCGTCGATGTAAAATTCCAACTCCGGGATGACCCGGATTTGCTTCCCGATACGACGACCCAACATCCCCCTGATGCGCGGGTTGGCGATGCGTATTTGCTTCAGTATCTCCTTTTTATTGTCGCCCGGGAAAATGCTCACATGAATCCGCGCCAGCGACAGATCGGGGGTGACCCGCACCACCGTCACACTGATCATCACACCCCTGAACATCGTCCTGCTCTCCCGCTGAAAGATTTCGGCCAGCTCCTTTTGCAGCAACCGGTTTATCTTTTGTTGTCGTGTTGATTCCATCGTTTAAAATTTTTAATGTATCCCTGCCTTTGCCGAAATCCCGCTTCCCCGACGGAGATCTCCGCCGTGGCGGGAATCTGTAGACTGCAAAGTTAAACAAATTAAAGGAAATCAGCCCCGGAGCGGGGATCACTCGAAACGAAAAAAAGGACTTTCCCGGACCCTGTGCGGAAAATTCCGTCATCACAGTCGCGAGAAAGCCCTCTTTTACGATGTTCCTGCAAACCTATTTGGGAAGCGGGTACCCTTTCAGTTGTTCCAGGTTCGTCCTGATCTCAGACTCCGGATATTCATAATCGGTCAGTTGACCCGACATGTATTTGTCATACCCCACCAAATCCATAATACCGTGACCGGAGAAGTTGAAAAGGATCACCTTTTCTTTTCCTTCTTCCTTTGCTTGCTTTGCTTCGCGGATCACCTGGGCAATGGCATGGGTGGTTTCAGGGGCGGGAATGATTCCCTCCGTCTTGGAGAATAACAAGCCCGCATCGAAACACTCGCTTTGATGAATGGCCTGCGCCTCCATCAGTCCGTCGCGCAAGGCGGCGCTGACCAGCGGCGCCATACCATGGTAACGAAGTCCGCCTGCGTGAATCGGGGCGGCAACAAAATTATGGCCCAGGCTGTTCATCGCCAGCAGCGGCGTCATTCGGGCCACATCGCCGTGATCATACACGAAAGGCGCCTTGGTCAGCGTGGGACAGGAGAACGGCTCGACACCAATAATCCGGATGTCTGCCCCGTTGATCTTGTCGACCATAAAGGGGAACGAAATACCGGCAAAGTTGCTGCCGCCTCCGCAACAGCCGATAATCACATCCGGCTTCTTCACCCCTGCCAGGGCAAGCTGTTTTTTAGCTTCCAGTCCAATAATGGTTTGATGCAGCATGACGTGGTTCAGCACGGACCCCAGCGAGTAACGGGTCTGACCGGTCGGGTCGGTGACCGCCACCTCGACCGCCTCCGAAATCGCGATCCCCAACGATCCGGGCGTATCCGGATACCGGGCCAGGATGTCGCGTCCGGACTGCGTTTCGGTACTTGGACTTGAAATACAGGTACCTCCCCAGGTCTGCATCATCAGTTTCCGGTAGGGCTTCTGTTCAAAACTCACCTTTACCATGAAAACCTTACATTCGATACCGCCTATCTGTGCGCAAGCAAAAGCCAAAGCCGACCCCCACTGACCGGCACCGGTTTCGGTCGTCAGTTTCTTAATGCCAAATTGCTTGTTGTACCAGGCCTGAGCCACAGCCGTATTGGGTTTGTGACTCCCCGCCGGCGACACACTTTCATTTTTATAGTAAATTTTGGCAGGGGTTCCCAGGGCTTCTTCCAGTTCATAGGCACGAATCAACGGACTTGGACGCCACTTGCACAGAATCTGACGAACCTCTTCCGGGATGTCGATCCAGCGTTCCTGGCTCACTTCCTGTTCAATCAGGTTCATCGGAAACACGGGGGCAAGCTGCTCCGGCGTTACCGGTTGCCCGTCAGGCCCTAAAGGCGGATTCAGAGGAGTTGGCAGATCAGGTGCCAGGTTATACCATTGTTTCGGCATATCAGCCTCATTCAGGAAAATCTTCTTTTGTCTGGTCATAGTCATTCTTTTATTTTGTTAGTTGATGCTATTCTCTCACGCTGTCACAAAAAAATAAGGCCATGCTGCGTAAACAACATGGCCTGTTATATCTTAACCCATAGGAAACGTTTACGCAACTTCGTTGAGGCTGCGCCACCAATTTCTCCTATAAGACATTGTTCCGATCATCAATTCATTCAATGTGGCTACAAAGCTACGTAATATTTTTTATCCGATCAATAATTTTTTACAGCGAACCGAAATTTTTTCTCCGTTCGCTGATTATTCGTTAACCAACACCGCTAACTTTCGCTGCAAAAAAGATAAGCTGCATCTAAAATATAATTTTTTGTTTCCGGGATTCAGCGTATTTTTGCAAGCTCAGTCCAACCCGCTGAAATCTGAAGAACTATGAAACGATCGATTGTAGTAAGTGGCATCCGTCCGACGGGAAATTTGCATTTAGGAAATTATTTCGGCGCCGTGCGCAATTTCTTAAGCATGCAGGAAGACTATACTTGTTTCTTCTTTATTGCTGATATCCATTCGCTGACAACCCATCCGCACCCCGACAACCTGCAGGCAAGTGTCAGGCAGGTTCTGGCCGAATACCTGGCCTGCGGCATCGACCCGGAAAAGGCAGCTATTTACATCCAAAGCGACGTGCCGGAAGTGTTGGAACTGTACACGTACCTGAACATGAACGCCTACCTGGGCGAGCTGGAAAGAACCACCTCATTCAAGGATAAAGCCAGGAAGCAACCAGATAACGTCAACGCAGGATTGCTGACCTATCCGGTTTTAATGGCTGCCGATATTATCATTCACAAAGCCCATTTTGTTCCGGTAGGGAAAGACCAGGAGCAAAACCTGGAAATGACCCGCAAATTTGCCCAGCGTTTTAACCACATGTACGGCGCCAGGGTCTTCCCAAAACCTAAACCCTTTACCTTTGACGGGAAAGAGCCGATCAAAGTACCGGGACTTGACGGGAGCGGGAAGATGGGCAAATCGGAAGGAAACGCCGTTAACCTGTTCGACGACCCGAAGGATATCCGGAAGAAGGTGATGCGCGCGGTTACCGATGCCGGCCCCACGGAGATGGACTCCGCGAAACCAGAACCCATTCAGAACCTGTTTACCCTGATGAACATCGTATCCAACCCGGAGGTGGCAAAACACTACGATGAAGCGTATGCCAAATGTGAAATCCGTTACGGCGATATGAAAAAACAACTGGCGGAAGATATCATCGCGGTCACTGCACCAATCCGGCAACGGATCATCGAAATTCTGTCCGACGAAGCTTATCTTTCCCGGGTTGCGCGACAAGGAGCCGAAAAAGCCCGTGAATCGGCCGCAGCCACCATGAAAGAAGTCAAAAAACTGATCGGATTCAAATCCCTCTTCTAACGTCAATTTCGCCCTCAAAAAAAATTTGCTATCCCTGGATTGCAAAATGCCAAACTAATTCTATATTTGCGGCCGCAAACAGGATGGTATGGCTAGAATCGTTCATTTTTGTACTTTAATCGCCTGCACGGTCATCTTCAATTTAACCGGGATGACGGTCCGGAATGTTTCCCGGGATGGATCGGATTATTCTGTCAATGAGGAATCTCCTCCCGCGTAAATCATCGAACAAATCAGGTATGACCTCTTCATGTTTGCTGATGGTACCAATCCCGACCTTAATAAGATCCCTTCAATATGAATTTTATACTGTTAGTTGTCGTTATTTTGACGGCGTTCGCGTTTGTTTCGATCGCGTTGCTCGCGGCGAAAACCATCTCTCCGCGGTCCTATAACCCGCAAAAGGAGGAAGCCTATGAGTGTGGTATTCCCACCCGGGGCAAATCGTGGATGCAGTTCCGTGTCGGTTATTATCTCTTCGCCATTTTGTTCCTGATGTTCGAAGTCGAAACCGTCTTTCTGTTTCCCTGGGCCGTCATTGTCAGGGATTTGGGCATTTCGGGACTGATCAGCGTGCTGTTTTTCGTGATTGTGCTGGCGCTGGGCCTCGCCTACGCCTGGCGGAAAGGAGCGCTGGAGTGGAAATAATCTTAGTCAATTTAAAGAATGAAAAAGCCAACCATAAAATCGATTCCCTACGAGGAGTTCACCGACAATGAGACCTTGGAAAACATGGTCCGTGAACTGAACCGGAACGGGGCCGGTGTTTTTGTCGGCACCATCGACGACATCATCAACTGGGGACGCAGCAATTCGTTCTGGCCCCTCACGTTTGCCACAAGTTGCTGTGGCATCGAATTCATGGCCCTGGGCGCTGCCCGGTACGATATGGCGCGTTTCGGCTTTGAAGTGGCGCGTGCCAGTCCCCGCCAGGCCGATATCATCCTGGTGTGCGGAACCATCACCCATAAAATGGCCCCGGTGCTGAAGCGCCTGTACGACCAGATGCCCGACCCCAAATACGTGGTGGCTGTGGGCGGCTGCGCCGTCAGCGGCGGACCCTTTAAAAAATCCTATCACGTGGTGAACGGCGTGGACCAGTTTCTGTCCGTCGATGTCTACATCCCCGGATGCCCGCCCAGGCCGGAGGCTTTTTACTACGGACTGATGCAGTTGCAACGCAAGGTTAAAGCGGAAAAATTCTTTGGAGGCGTAAACAGGAAGGAGGACAACGTATGAACGAGATCATCGAAATCCCGTTGGAAACGTTTCACGAAGAGATGCTGAAACTGCGTTACGAAAAGCAAATGGATTACCTGGTCAACCTGATCGGGATGGATTGGAGCGACCGTCTGGGTGTAATTTACCAACTGGAATCGACCGTCACCGGCGAACAGGTCGTTGTGAAAACCGCGACGACCGACCGGGAAATACCGGAGTTACCCTCCGTCAGCGATATCTGGAAGGCCGCCAACTTCAAGGAAAGGGAAGTGTATGACTTCTTCGGCATCCGCTTTATCAACCACCCGGACATGCGTCGTCTGTACCTCCGGAACGACTGGGTCGGGTACCCGCTCCGCAAAGATGACGACCCTTTTGACGAACGGAACCCGCTGCGGATGGACAACGAGACCACGGTCGACTCAACCGTCGAACTGGAACTGAGCCTGGACGGCACGGTCAGCAATAAAGAAAGCTTCATTTTCGAAGACCGCGAATATGTTGTCAATATCGGTCCGCAGCATCCGGCAACGCACGGGGTACTTCGCTTCCGGGTCTCGCTCGAAGGTGAGACCATCCGGAAAATCGATGCCAACTGCGGGTATATTCACCGGGGCATCGAGAAAATGAGCGAAAGTCTCACCTATCCGCAAATCCTGGCGCTGACCGACCGGCTCGACTATCTGGGCGCCCATCAAAACCGCCATGCCCTGTGCATGTGCATCGAAAACGCCTTGGGCGTCGAAGTCTCGGAACGCGTACAATACATCCGGACCATCATGGACGAATTGCAGCGCATCAACTCGCACCTGCTGTTCTACTCCTGCCTGTGCATGGACCTGGGCGCGTTGACTGCCTTCTTTTACGGGTTCCGTGACCGGGAAAAAATCGTGGACATCTTCGAGGAAACCTGCGGCGGACGACTGATCATGAACTATAACACCATTGGCGGGGTCCAGGCCGATGTTCACCCGGACTTTGTCCGCAAGGTCAAGGAATTCATCGTCCACCTCCGCGGCATCATCCACGAATATCACAACGTCTTCACCGGCAATATCATCGCTACCCAGCGCATGAAGGGCGTCGGTGTGTTAACCCGCGAAGATGCCATCTCCTTCGGCGCTACCGGTGGTACCGGACGGGCCTCGGGATGGCCCTGCGATGTCCGCAAACGAAAACCATATGCTGCTTACGGCCACGTCAACTTTAAAGAGATCGTTTACCAAGAGGGCGACTGCTTTGCCCGTTACATGGTCCGCATGGAGGAGATCATGGAATCAATGAAAATCATCGAACAACTGATCGACAATATCCCGGAGGGAAACTATCAGGAAAAGCTGAAGCCCGTTATCCGGCTGCCGGAAGGCTCGTACCA
Source organism: uncultured Prolixibacteraceae bacterium (assembly GCA_964486235.1). GTDB lineage: Bacteria > Bacteroidota > Bacteroidia > Bacteroidales > Prolixibacteraceae > JBCFBK01. The sequence continues at coordinate 9,603 of CAZANK010000002.1, forward strand.
GGCTTCGGTCGAAGGCAGTCGCGGCGAATTCGGCATCTTCATCGAAAGCCGGGGCGACAAGTCACCATACCGGCTCCATCTGAGAAGCACCGGACTGCCGCTGGTGTCGCTGGTTGAAACCATCACCTGCGGGGCCAAGATCGCCGACCTGATCACCATTGGCGGAACACTCGATTACGTAGTGCCGGATATTGACCGATAGGATATGAATCGCACAGAGCACAAAGCATGGCGCATAGCGAATCTTGTGTCTTGATACTTGTGTCTTGTGTCTAAATAATTAATTTATGTACGATTTCAGTATACTTACCAGCCGGATACACGAATTTCTCGTTTCTTCCATGTCGGAAGGACTGGCCATCTTCGTGGAGTGCGTCATCATCGGCGTGTGCCTGTTGCTTTTATACGCCCTGCTGGCCATCATCCTGATTTATATGGAGCGAAAAGTCTGTGCCTTCTTTCAGCTTCGCCTGGGCCCTACCCGCGTGGGGAAGTGGGGCCTTGGACAACTCTTTGCCGACCTGATCAAACTGTTCACCAAAGAGATCATCTCACTGAGGCATTCGGACAAGTTTCTTTACGGGGCAGCGCCTTTTATCGTGATCATCGCCTCGTTGATCACCTTCTCCTGCATTCCCGTCAGTAAGGGGCTGGAAGTGCTCGACTTCAATGTTGGCGTCTTCTTTTTGCTGGCTGCCTCCTCGACGGGCGTGGTGGGCATCCTGCTGGCCGGATGGGGCAGCAACAGCAAATTCCCCCTGATCGGGGCCATGCGGAGCGGCGCCCAGATCATCAGCTATGAGCTGTCGGTCGGACTGTCGATCCTGACCATGGTCGTGTTGACCGGCAGTATGCAATTCTCGGAGATCGTCCTGATGCAGTCAGACGGATGGCTGATCTTCACAGGCCATCTTCCGGCGGTCGTCGCCTTTATTGTCTACCTTATTGCCGGGAACGCCGAAACCAACCGGGGTCCCTTCGACCTGCCCGAAGCCGAAAGCGAGCTCACCGCCGGTTACCATACCGAATACAGCGGCATGCACTTCGCCTTTTTCTACCTGGCCGAATACCTCAACCTGTTTATCGTCGCGGCGATCGCCTGCACCATCTTCCTGGGAGGATGGATGCCGCTGCATCTTCCCGGTCTTAAAGGGTTCAATGCCGTGATGGACCATATTCCCGGCTTTGTCTGGTTTTTTACCAAGGCTTTCTTCGTGGTCTTCCTGCTGATGTGGATCCGGTGGACCTTTCCCCGCCTGCGCATCGACCAGATCCTGAGGCTGGAATGGAAATACCTGGTACCCATCAGCCTGGTCAACCTGATGATCATGGTATTCATCGTGGTCTTCGGACTGCATTTTTAATGAGAGGATTTTAAGATGAACGAGAAAACATATATCGGCGGGATCTTTCATGCGGTGGATTCGCTGTTGACGGGAATGAAAACCACGATCAAGGTTTACTTCCGAAAAAAAATAACGGAGCAGTACCCGGAAAACCGGGCAGAACTTGTGTTGCCCGAGCGTTTCCGCGGATCGCTGGTCATGCCCCACAACGATCAGAACGAACACCGGTGCGTGGCCTGCGGACTTTGTCAGATTGCCTGTCCAAACGACACCATCGAGGTGATCAGCGAGATGATCGAAACACCCGACGGTAAAAAGAAGAAAATCCTGAAAACCTACAAGTACGATCTGGGATCGTGCATGTTTTGCCAGTTGTGCGTCAATGCCTGTCCGCACAACGCCATCGCCTTCGACCAGTCGTTCGAACATGCCGTCTTCAACCGTCAAAAGCTGAACCGGGTCTTGAATCACGAAGGAAGTAAAGTCATTGAAAAAAAATAACATGGGACCAACACTCGAAACAACCCTGTTTTTCGTACTGGCGGCCTTTATCACCGTTTTTTCGGTGATGACGGTGATCACCACCCGAATCGTACGGTCGGCCACGTACCTGCTGTTTGTCTTGCTGGCCACCGCCGGCATCTATTTTCTGCTGGGCTATACGTTTCTCGGCTCCGTCCAGATCATGGTCTATGCCGGGGGTATTGTCGTCCTCTACGTCTTCTCGATCCTGCTCACCAGCGGAGAAGGCGACAAGGCCGAGAAACTGAAGAGAAGCAAGTTCCTCGCGGGACTGGGCGCCTCGGTTGCCGGAGGTGTCATCATTCTTTTTATCACGCTGACCCACCGGTTCATGCCGACCTCCGCCACAGCGCCGGTCGAGGTAAGTATCAAGGCCATTGGCCACGCGCTTTTAAGCGGCGACAAATACGGGTACATCTTGCCTTTCGAAGCAGTCAGCATCCTGCTGCTGGCCTGCATCATCGGCGGATTATTAATCGCACGAAAACGTTAAGACGATGACCATACACATGGAATATTACCTGATCATCTCGGCAATCATGTTTTTTGCCGGAATCTATGGCTTTTTTGTCCGCCGCAACACGCTGGCGATCCTGATCTCAATCGAACTGATCCTCAATGCCACCGACATCAACTTTGCCGTTTTTAACCGGTTTTTGTTCCCAAACAGTCTGGAGGGACACACGTTCGCCCTGTTTTCCATTGCCATATCGGCGGCAGAAACGGCTGTGGCCATTGCCATCATGATCAATATTTACCGGAACATCCGGAGTATCCAGGTCAAAAACCTGAACGAAATGAAGTGGTAGCTGAACAAAAAATGATGAACGCAAAGACACAAAGACGCGATATGAATGATGAATCTGATCTGCAATCTGAAGTCGTCCGGCTTCCGGTCTCCATAGATTCGGATACCTCTTTAGGGTCAAAACAAAAATTAGAATAAAAAAAAGAAGAATGGACATCTCAATATTGATCCTGCTATTGCCGCTGGCCTCCTTCCTGATCCTGGGGGTGTGGGGAAAGTGGTTTAAGCCGGCGCAGGCCGGCCTGCTGGGGACGGCCTCGCTGACGCTGGTCACCCTCCTGAGCTATTACACCGCATGGGCTTATTTCAGCGCTCCGCGAACTGCCGAAGGAATTTTTGAAGTGCTCATTCCATACAATTTTACGTGGTTGGCATTCACCGGAAACCTTCATTTCGATATGGGTATCCTGCTCGACCCCATCTCGGTAATGATGCTCGTGATGGTTTCCACCGTATCACTGATGGTCCATATTTATTCGCTCGGCTATATGAAAGGCGAAAAAGGCTTTCAGCGGTATTACGCTTTCCTTTCGCTCTTCACCATGTCGATGCTGGGCCTGGTGGTCGCAACCAACATTTTTCAGATGTACCTTTTCTGGGAACTGGTGGGTGTGAGCTCCTACCTGCTCATCGGCTTCTACTATACCAAACCGGCAGCTATCGCAGCCAGTAAAAAGGCCTTTATCGTGACCCGCTTTGCCGACCTGGGTTTTCTGGTGGGCATCCTGTTCTATGGCTATTACGCCGGGACTTTCACGTTTATGCCCGCCGGGACGCTGGTGGCAGGCGGGGCGGCCATGTTGCCCCTGGCACTGGGACTGATGTTCATCGGCGGCGCCGGCAAAAGCGCCCTGTTCCCGCTGCACATCTGGCTGCCCGACGCCATGGAGGGCCCGACACCCGTCAGCGCGCTGATCCACGCGGCCACCATGGTCGTTGCCGGAGTGTACCTGGTGGCCCGCATGTTTCCCCTGTTCATTAACTACGCACCGGAAACCCTGGAGATGATCGGCTGGATTGGTGCATTCACGGCCTTCTTTGCCGCGGCGATCGCCTGCGTGCAGACCGATATCAAACGGGTGCTCGCTTTCTCCACGATCTCCCAGATCGGCTTTATGATGGTTGCCCTGGGGGTTTGCACCGGCAGCGATCCGCATGAAGGCGGACTGGGTTACATGGCCTCCCTGTTTCACCTGTTCACCCACGCCATGTTCAAGGCCTTGCTTTTCCTGGGCGCCGGAAGCATTATTCATGCCGTTCACAGCAACGAGATGAAAGATATGGGCGGGTTACGGAAATACATGCCCGTCACGCACATCACCTTTCTGGTCGCCTGCCTGGCCATTGCCGGTATCCCTCCCTTCTCCGGGTTTTTCTCAAAAGATGAGATCCTGGCTGCCGGCTTTGCCTATAGTCCGGTGATGGGCTGGGTGATGACCGGAATTGCTGCTTTGACGGCTTTCTACATGTTTCGCCTGTATTACGGGATCTTCTGGGGCAAGGAAGCGAAAATCCATGGTGTGCACAAGCCACACGAAAGCGGTTTCACAATGACCATCCCGCTGATGTTCCTGGCTGCAGTGACCTGTGTGGCCGGGTTGATCCCCTTTGGCGAGTTTGTCAGCAGCAACGGGCAGGCTTATCACATCCACCTCGACACAACGGTCGCTCTGACCAGCGTCGTGATCGCCCTGATCGCCATTGCACTGGCAACGGTCATGTACCGCCGCCCGGAGCAGCCCGTCGCCAATCACCTGACAAAAAGCCTCGCAGGACTGTACCGTGCAGCCTCAAACCGGTTCTACGTAGACGAAATTTATCAGTTTGTGACCCACAAGATCATTTTCAGATATATCAGCACACCCATCGCCTGGTTCGACCGGCATGTGATCGACGGGTTCTTTAACTTCCTCGCGTGGGGTACCAATAGGTCCAGCAATTCCATCCGCAACCTGCAGGGCGGCCACGTCCAGCAATATGCCCTGGTCTTCCTGCTGGGAACACTGGCGCTGATTTTAACCTTATTACTGACTTTCTAAAGGAAAAACGCTATGAATTTTTTATCCTTATTCGTCCTTATTCCGCTGCTGATGCTTGCAGGGCTCTGGGCTGCCAAAGGGGAAAAGGCCATCAAAACCGTGATGGTCGCCGGAAGTATGGCCCTGCTGATCCTTTCAGTCAGCCTGCTGTTCCTCTACCTGGGTGAGCGCAAGGTTGGCAACACCGCCGAGATGCTTTTCCGGTCCGACCTGACTTGGTATGCGCCCCTTCACATCGCTTATTCCATCGGCGTGGACGGAATCTCCGTCGCCATGCTACTGCTGAGCGCCGTCATTGTGTTCACCGGAACCTTTGCCTCCTGGCAAATGAAATTCCAGACCAAAGAATACTTTATGTGGTTTACCCTGCTCAGCATGGGCGTTTTTGGCTTCTTCATTTCGGTCGACCTGTTTACCCTGTTCATGTTTTATGAGATCGCCCTGATCCCCATGTACCTCCTCATTGGCGTATGGGGCAGCGGACGGAAAGAATACTCGGCCATGAAACTGACCTTGATGCTCATGGGCGGGTCTGCCTTCCTGCTGGCGGGGATCCTCGGCATCTACTTCGGCAGCGGCGCCTCCACGATGAATATCCTGGAAATTGCCGGCCTCCATCATATTCCTCTGAGCCAACAAATGATCTGGTTTCCGCTCACCTTTGTGGGATTTGGCGTGCTTGGCGCCCTGTTCCCGTTCCATACCTGGAGTCCCGACGGCCATGCTTCCGCTCCGACGGCCGTGTCCATGCTGCACGCCGGCGTCCTGATGAAGCTCGGCGGCTACGGCTGTTTCCGCGTCGCCATTTTCCTGATGCCTGAAGCCGCGCAGGAACTCGGATGGATCTTCCTCATCCTGACAGCCATCAGCGTCGTTTACGGCGCATTCAGCGCCATCGTCCAGACCGACCTGAAATACATCAACGCCTATTCCTCGGTCAGCCACTGCGGACTGGTTCTGTTTGCCATCCTGATGATGACCCGTACGGCGTTCACCGGAGCCGTCCTGCAGATGCTCAGCCACGGGCTCATCACCGCCCTCTTCTTTGCCCTGATCGGGATGATCTATGGCCGGACACACACGCGGGACATACGGGAACTCGGCGGACTGATGAAAATCATGCCGTTTCTGGCCGTATGTTATGTCATCGCCGGTCTGGCAAACCTCGGCTTACCCGGCTTCAGCGGATTTGTTGCTGAGATGACCATCTTTGTCGGATCATTCCTGCACAACGATACCTTCCACCGGGCACTGGTGATCATCGCCACCTCGTCGATCGTGATCACCGCAGTTTATATCCTGAGGCTGGTCGGAAAAATCCTCTACGGAAGCCCCGTCAATGAACATCACCTCACGCTCACCGACGCCACCTGGGACGAACGCTTTGCCGTGATCTGCCTGGTGATCTGTATCGCCGGACTGGGAATGGCCCCCTGGTGGATCAACGATATGATCAGCGAAAGCATGAACCCTGTCCTGCAGTTTTTGAAATAATCAATCAACTAATCCCATACCGACCATGGATTACTCCCAATTCCTGTCTATGAAAGAAGAGCTCTCGCTCATCGCGGTCATCGTGATCATCCTGATCGCCGACTTCTTTATGAGCCCGGATGCACACAAAAAAGGCGGGAAACCCCGTCTGAATACCTCCATGCCCCTCATTCTGATGGCCATTCACACAGCGATCAATCTGATTCCCGGTAAACCCGCCGATGCATTTGGCGGCATGTACCACTATGTCCCGATGATGACGATCGTGAAATCGATCCTGAGCATCGGCACGCTCATTATCTTTCTGCTGTCGCACGAATGGATGGCCAGGGAAGACACCGCTCATAAGCAGGGCGAATTTTATGTCCTCACCCTGAGTACGCTGCTGGGCATGTATTTCATGATCTCTGCAGGTCATTTCCTGATGTTTTTCATCGGCCTTGAGATGGCTTCCATCCCCTTGGCAGCCCTGGTGGCCTTCGATAAATACAAACATCATTCGGCCGAGGCAGGGGCGAAATACATCCTTTCGTCGCTGTTTTCAAGTGGCTTACTGCTGTATGGTATTTCACTCATCTACGGAACAACGGGAACCTTGTATTTCAACGATATTCCATCAGCAATCAACGGAAGCGCCCTTCAGATCATGGCCTTTGTCTTTTTCTTTGCCGGCATGGGCTTCAAAATCTCGCTGGTGCCCTTTCACCTCTGGACCGCCGACGTGTACCAGGGCGCACCCACGGCCATTACAAGCTATTTAAGCGTCGTCTCGAAGAGCTCGGCAGCATTTGTCCTGCTCACGATCCTGATCAAGGTATTCGCCCCCATCATGGCCCAATGGCAGGAAGTACTGTTCTGGGTCACGGCCCTTTCCATCACCGTCGCCAACCTGTTTGCCATCCGGCAGCAAAACCTGAAACGCTTTATGGCTTTTTCGGCCATTTCGCAGGCCGGATACATCATGCTGGGAGTGATCGGCGGAAGTCCCGAAGGGATGACCGCGCTGGTCTATTACGTGCTGGTATACCTGGCCGCTACCCTGGGTGCCTTCGCCGTCATTATCATCGTGGAGCAACGAAGCGGAAAGATCAACATGGACGACTACAACGGTTTTTACCTGACCAATCCGAAATTGTCGGTTCTGATGACGCTCGCCTTGTTCTCACTGGCCGGGATCCCGCCCTTTGCGGGCTTTTTCAGCAAGTTTTTCATCTTTATGGCAGCCTTCAAAGCCGGTTTTCACCTGCTGGTCTTTATCGCCCTTCTGAACACGGTGATCTCGTTGTACTATTACCTGCTCATCGTGAAAGCGATGTTCATCAACAAGAGTGAAACCCCCGTCGAAGCGTTCAGGAGTGATGTATACAGTAAGATCGGAATGCTGGTCTGCCTGGCCGGCATCCTGATCATCGGGATCGCCAGCGTGGTTTATCAGGTGATTGACCAGTTCAGCTTCGGCGTGTAGATTAGGGGGTTATCCATCTTTGCACGGAAAAAAACGTTAATCCCATTCCGGCCTGCTGACAATGAAAGACAAGTGTATCAGAATAATCAGGAATATACTGATTGATAACAATCGCTGTACCCAAATCATGGTCAGCCTTCTCAATCCAATCTTTCAGCCTGTCTTCACTTGCGCTCATAAACTAATTGTGCTCCCCGGATTGCAGAACTCAAAAATGGCCTTTTTATCTATCAACATATAGATGAAAGTCTGTTTCAAAGTTAATAATTATCTTTTATTCCAGGTGATACACAAAGAAACATCACCGGAATATGAACTGCTAAAACCGAAATCGGGCACCGGGAATTTGAATACGACGTGACAAAAAGAAATTTCAGGAAATTGCCTGATTGGATACCTATTTTGCGTTTTCTGACATTGACACAGCGCACAAAATAGCTTAATGTTGTATGATACCTCCTGCCGGAGGTACCTGTTATCCGGAAACCGTTAAAACAATAAAATCTTATTCAAAAAATAAACAATGAAGACACGAAGGTCATTTATAAAAACGATGGGTGCGGGAACAGCCCTGGCTGCTGCAGGATTTCCTTCCGTAGGGGCAAACCTCACGGAGGATCCCGGGAAACCTCTCCGGATTGGGATCATCGGAGCCGAGAACTCGCACACGATCGGCTACGGGAAAATGTTCAACATGGAGAAGAAATTTCCCGGGGCGGAAGTAACTTGTGTATGGGGTGAAACGGAAGAACTCGCACGCATTGCGATGGAAAAAGGTCAGATCCCCAACATGGTCAAAGACCCGCTTGAAATGCTCGGAAAAATCGATGCCCTGATTGTGGATCACCGGCATCCGAAGTACCACCTGGAAGCAGCCACACCGTTCGTCAAAGCGGGTATTCCCACCTTTATCGACAAGCCGTTCTGCTACCGGCTGGAGGAAGGGAAGGAATTCCTCGCGATGGCCCGGTTGGCGGGAACACCGGTCACGTCGTACAGCGATATGGCACATTCGGAAGAGACACTTGATATCAGGGAGCAGGTGCAATCGATGGGCGAGATCAGCCACGTGGTTTTTGGCGGACCTGTCGACCTGGAATCGCGCTGGGGCGGCGTATTCTTTTATGGCGTACATCTGGTACAGCCGTTGATGTACATTTTCGGGGAAGATATCCGGAAAGTACGCGTGACACGGAGCGGCAAGAATGCAACCGGCAGTATGATCTTTGGGAATGGTATGCCGGCCACGCTCATCTTTAAAAATCTTTCGTACAGTTGGTGCCGTTTTGCAGAAACAAAAAGCGGCACGGTGGAACTGAAATCCAGGGTAAAAGAAAAAGACCCCGGAAAAGGTTATGTCGATATGGTCGAAATGTTCCGCACCGGAAAAGAGCCCAGAACGCACGAAAGCATCCTGAAATGTGTGGCCGTTCTCCAGGCTCTTGAACAGTCGGCACAGCATGAAAACTGGGTAGAGGTCGAAGGTGTGTAAAAAACGACCAATGCAATGAACGTTTTGATTAAGCGAGCGCAAAACCAAACTTGTTTGAGTTTTGCCGAGCGTGCAAAACGACTAATACTATGAACAAACGAATCTGGCTGCCGGGAATTTGGATTTTGCTTGTGTTGACCGCGTATGGACAGGGAACCATACAGGTGGAAAGCCTGTACTGCGAGAACATGACCGACCCTGCCGGCATTGAGATCCCCCGCCCGCGGTTTAGCTGGGTATTGGAAAGTCAAGAGCGAAACCGGATGCAGTCGGCATACCGGATCCTGGTTACAGACAGTCCGGAGAACCTGAATGAGGAAAGAGGGGATATCTGGGATTCTGGAAAAGTCGGATCGGAGCAGTCCGTCCTGGTGAAGTACCAGGGAAGCCGGTTAAAGCCTGCAACAAAATACTACTGGAAAGTCAGGGTGTGGGACCAGGAAGGGAACGCGTCTGACTGGAGTCACACCGGTACCTGGAGGATGGGTTTGTTCACACCCGGTGACTGGCACGGAGCCGCATGGATTGGTTACAGGCAGTTACCCGATTCGATGAGACTGGTTCCCGGGTTTAAAAGCCCAAACGATCCCCGCGTCGGGAACAGGGCAAAGGAAAGGGCGGTTGTTCCATGCTTCAGGAAAGAAATCGGGATCAATAAGGAACTCAACGAAGCAATCCTGTTTGTCAGCGGACTGGGCCATTACGAATGCATCATCAACGGGATCAGGGTTGGTGAACGCTTTTTGTCGCCCGGATGGACAAACTACGACCGGTCGGTATTGTACAACTGCCACGAGGTGACGGACTTGCTCAAAAAAGGGGCCAACGCCATCGGCGTGACGGCCGGAAACGGATTCTACTATCTCAACCAGGAACGCTATGTGAAATTTGTCAACGCCTATGGTGAACCGTCCCTGATCGCTCAGTTGAGACTGAGCTATTCTGACGGCTCCGTCGAAACCATCGTGACGGATCAAAGCTGGAAATGCACGCCTTCGCCGGTAACCTATTCCAGTATCTACGGTGGGGAGGATTATGACGCACGGCTGGAACAGAGAGGCTGGACTATGCCCGGTTTCGATGATTCGAACTGGAAAAACGCGCTGGCTGTAAAAGCTCCTCCAGGGAATCTTATGGCAGAAACGGACTATCCGGTGAAAGTGATGGAGGAGATCACAGTAAAAGAAATAAAACCGTTGCCGGACCACTCATTTTTATACGATTTCGGGCAAAATGCTTCCGGCATCATCGAACTGAAAGTAACAGGGAAAAGAGGTCAGCAAATCCGTCTGATACCTGCCGAACTGATCACGAAGGACAGTCTGCCCAACCAAAAGGCAAGCGGTGAACCCTATTATTTCACCTATACACTGAAAGGCGAAGGCGTTGAAACCTGGCGTCCCCGTTTCACCTATTACGGGTTCAGGTACGTGCAGGCGAAAGGAGCTGTTCCCGGCTCATGCAACAAAGAAAGGGGAATGCCGCAGATCGTTGAATTAAGCATGTTGCATACCCGGAACTCGTCGCCTGCAACCGGGAACTTTGAGTGCTCCGATGACCTTTTTAACAAGACAAACGACCTCATTCAATGGGCCATAAAGAGTAACTTTCAAAGTGTGCTGACCGACTGCCCTCACCGTGAAAAACATGGCTGGCTCGAGGAGACTTATTTGATGGGGGCATCAATGTTTTACAATTTTGATCTGTATCAGTTGTACCGGAAACTGATCCGCGATATGAAAGAAGCGCAGACCGGCGAAGGGCTGGTTCCGGACTTTGTACCCGAATACAGGCAATCCTCCGGGGGATTCCGCGATTCGCCCGAGTGGGGCAGCGCTTCCGTGATCATCCCGTGGATGGTCTGGCAATGGTATGGTGATACAACCGCCATACAGGAAGCATGGCCCATGATGTGCCGTTACGTGGACTACCTCAGGGGCAAATCCGATCATCATATTCTGTCGCACGGACTGGGCGACTGGTTTGACCTGGGACCAAAGCAGCCAGGCCCCTCCCAGTTAACGCCAATACCGGTTACCGCCACCGCCATTTATTATTACGACCTGGCTTTGCTGTCAAAGATGGCGGGGATCCTGGGGAAACACGCAGAGCAGGGTTATTACGGTTCATGGGCTGCTGAGGTCAAAAAGGCATTTAATGAAAAATTTTACGATCCTGTGACGGGAGTTTATTCTACCGGCAGCCAGACCGCCATGTCCATGCCCTGGTGTGTGGGGCTGACCGATGAGAAAGAGATGCCCCGGGTGATTGAAAGCCTGGAGGATTCCATCCGTGCCAACGGAAAATCGCTCACGGCGGGTGATATCGGGTTTCATTTTCTGGTCCGGGCGTTGACAGAAAGCGGGAAATCCCGGCTCCTGTATGAGATGAACGCGAGGGATGACGTGCCTGGTTACGGTTTCCAACTGAAAAAAGGAGCGACATCGCTCACGGAATCCTGGGCCGCGTTGGAAACAGTCTCCAATAACCACCTGATGCTGGGGCATCTGATGGAATGGTTTTACTCCGGCCTCGCCGGGATCAGGCAGGACGAAAATTCGGTGGCATTCAAAGAGATCATCCTGAAACCGGAAACAGTGGAGGGGATCACTTTTGCGAAAGCAGACTATCAGTCGCCGTATGGCCGGATCGGGTGTGAATGGAGGAAAAATAAAGACCGGTTAACTGTGGATCTGACGATACCGGTCAACACCACGGCAAAAGTCTTTCTTCCTGTAGCTCCCGGCTCAGCCGTTACCGAAAGCGGGATGCAGTTGCCTTTTTCAGGCGATGTCCGGTTTTTGAAGAAAGAAAATGACCACGAAATATACCGGCTTGGCTCCGGAAGATATTGTTTTGAAATCTTTGAAAAACCAATTATCATGGACGCGGTTACCGAAAATATCAATTATTTCGTTTGTCGATACATTTTGAAACTGATCAGAAACAGATTTCAATATGGCCAATCCGTCAGGTGCAAATAAATCCGGATTAAACCGGCTGTTAAAGAATCCGGCAGGTTACTTCCTAAAAGATAACCCTCTAATTGCCTTTCAAACTTACTTTTCTTCTGTTCTTCAACCAGGCTGTTGAGTGTGCGGCTTATTTTGTCAATCAGTTTGGATTTCTGGAGGGAAGCTTCCAATATAGTCATCGATGCTTTTATGCGTATTCCTCATATTTGTTCATTTGTTAGTGAAATATAAAGAAAATAGAAACTATAAACGAATCAAAAAGCGCAGGATGCATCAATAACCAGACATGATGCTTCCGGAGGCAAACCACTCCGGAAAAACAATGTCAGAATTCAAGGATGAAATGGCATTTGAGCTTGTTTTTTACAAGCCAAAACTATAACTCAAAATCAAGGGTATTGAAATTTCATCATGGCAATCTTTTAAAATACCGCTTCCAGTATCTTACGGGTATTGTCCGAGATCCCGTAGGTATAGAGATGGAGGCCAGGTACCTGATGCGCGACCAGGTCTTTGGCCTGCTGGATGGCCCATTCGGTCCCCACAGTTTTTGCCTCATCATTGTTGCTGCATTTTGAAAGCGCTTTGGCCAGTTCCTGCGGAATGTCGATCCGGAAGATCTTGGGCAACACCGTGAGCTGGTTGACGAGGTTAATCGGTTTAATACCCGGTATGATGGGCACGGTAATCCCCATCGCCCTGCATTTGTCCACAAAGTCGTAATAAACCTGGTTGTTGAAAAACATTTGGGTCACGATATAATCGGCACCGGCATCGACCTTTTGCTTCAGGTACATCAGATCGGTTTCCAGGTTAGGCGCCTCAAAATGCTTCTCCGGATAGCCGGCGACACCGATGCAAAAATCGAGTGGTGTCGAGTTCTTCATCTCGTCGTCCAGGTATTTCCCGTTGCGCAGGTTCACAATCTGCGCCACCAGCTCATGAGCATGGGCATGTCCGTCCGGTTCGGGCCGGAATACCGCTTCATTTTTATTCCCGTCGCCGCGCAGTGCCAACACGTTGTTGATTCCCATAAAATTAAGGTCGATCAGCACGTGCTCCGTCTCGCTTTTGGTGAAACCGCCGCAAAGGATATGAGGCACAACCGGAATACCGTATTTGTGCTGAATGGCCGCAGCAATGGCAACTGTACCCGGACGTTTGCGCACTACCCGCTTTTTGATGGTCCCATCGGGCATTTCCTTGAAAATCATCTCATCCCGGTGGGTCGTGATGTTAATGTATTTTGGTTGAAAATCAATCAGGTTTTCAATGGTCCGGTAGATATTGCCGGCATCACTTCCCTTCAGCGGGGGAAGCAACTCGAATGAAAAAATGGTTTTCTCACGCTGATTGATCGACTCTATAACCTTCATGTTTCACAGTTTAGTATCACGTATCAAGACACAAATCAAGATTTTCAATCATGTACATTTTTATACCTGCGCAGGAATCTCACAAATTATGAGAGATTCATTTCTGCCTTCGCAGGAATGAATTTCATTTACAAACATACACACCAATTATTTCCAAACAAAAGCATTGATGCTTTTTTCTGCCTGGTCACAACAGATCCCCGCCCATATAGTGAGGCAGGGACTCCGTTGCGCCTAATCAACAAGTCACAGCAGATCCGTGCGCAGGCAGTGGAACATCAGACTCCCTTATAATTCAGGTTGACCGGCAGGAACTGCTCGACCAGTCCGACGGGAACACCTTTTCTGCGGGCGTAATCCTCCACCTGGTCCTTTCCGATCTTTTCCAGGCTGAAATAGCGGGACCCGGGATGCGCGAAATACTGTCCGCACACCGATGCGTTCGGATACATCGCATAATGCTCGGAAAGACAAATCCCGATCTGATCTGCTTTTAACAGGTGGAACACGTTTTCCTTTTCATGGTGCTCAGGACACGCCGGATAGCCCATGGCAGGACGAATTCCCCGGTACCGCGCCCGGACGAGGTCTTCCTTGCCCAGGTTCTCATCAGGCGCATAGCCCCAGTATTCCTTCCTGACCTTCTCATGAAGCAGCTCGGCAAACGCTTCTGCCAGCCGGTCGGCCAGGGCTTCGAGCATGATGGCGCTGTAATCGTCATGGTCGGCCCTGTAGGCCGCAATCCATTTCTCAATACCAATCCCCGCAGTAACGGCAAACGCACCGCAATAGTCGGTTTTTCCGGCTTCACCGGGCGCCACAAAGTCGGACAGGCAAAAATTCGGCACGCCTTCTTTCTTCTTCTCCTGCTGCCGTAAATGATAAAATCTCCCGGTCTCGGTCACGCACGACTCATCTTCGAACAACACGATATCATCCCCTTCGGCATGTGCGGGCCAAAGTCCGACAATCCCGTTCGCCTGAAGCATCTTTTTCGCGATAACCTGATCCAGCATTTTTTGGGCATCGGCATACACTTTCCGTGCCTGTTCTCCCTGCTGTTCATCGTCCAGGATATCGGGAAAACGTCCTTTCAGTTCCCAGACAAAAAAGAAGAAGCTCCAGTCGATGTACTCCCTGAGTTCGGCAATGGGAAAATCGATCAGCCTGTGAATCCCCGTCATACGGGGTTTAACGATCTCACCTTTGCTCCAGTCGATCTGAAAGCGGTTGGCGCGGGCTTCCCCTAGGGTCAGGTATTCCTTTGCCTTACGCTGTCCCTGGAACTGCCTGATCTGTTCGTATTCGTCATTGACCGAACGGATAAAATCCTCATTCCGCGCCAGCAGGTTCGACACCACCTGGACGGTCCGGCTGGCATCTTTGACGTGAACCACCGGATGAGAATAGTTCGGGGCGATCTTCACCGCCGTATGAATTTTCGAGGTCGTCGCTCCCCCGATCAGCAAAGGCAACGTGAATCCCTGCCGCTCCATTTCGGCGGCCGCGCCGGCCATGATTTCCAGTGAAGGCGTGATCAGTCCGCTGAGGCCGATGATATCGACTTTTTCGCGGCGTGCCGTTTCCAGGATGGTCTCGGTCGGGACCATCACGCCCAGATCGATCACCTCATAGTTGTTACAACCCAGCACCACGCCCACGATATTTTTGCCGATATCGTGCACATCGCCCTTCACCGTGGCCATCAACACCTTTTTCTGCTGACGCTGCTGATCCTTGAATTTCCCCTTATCCTCTTCAATATACGGCAACAGAAAAGCCACCGCCCGTTTCATGACCCTGGCCGACTTGATGACCTGCGGCAGGAACATTTTTCCGGAGCCAAACAAGTCGCCGACCACGTTCATCCCATCCATCAGCGGACCCTCGATGATGTCCAGCGTTGGCTCATAGCGCGGCAGAGCCTCGGCCAGGTCCTCCTCGATAAAATCGGGAATCCCTTTCACCAGGGCGTGTTCCAATCGTTTGGCCAGCGGCAGCTTACGCCATTCGTCCTGATGCACCGCCTTCCCCTCGCCTCCTTTCACCGTCTGGGCAAATTCCAGCAGGCGCTCTGTGGCGTCGGGACGACGGTTTAGCACCAGGTCCTCGATATGTTCCAACAGGTCTTTGGGGATTTCATCATAAATCTGCAGCATCGCGGGATTGACAATGCCCATGTCAAGACCTGCGCGAATGGCATGGAACAGGAATACCGAATGAATGGCCTCGCGGACCACATCATTCCCGCGGAATGAGAACGATACATTGCTCACCCCGCCGCTCGTGCGGGCATGAGGCAAATTGGCCTTGATCCAGCGGACAGCCTCGATAAAATCGACCGCGTAGTTGTTGTGTCCCTCCATTCCGGTCCCGATGGTCAGTACGTTCGGGTCGAAAATGATATCCTCGGGCGGAAATTTTATTTTCTCCGTCAGCAGTCTGTAAGCTCTTTCACAAATCCGGATACGGCGTTCCAGGGTGTCGGCCTGCCCTTTTTCATCAAAAGCCATGACCACCACGGCTGCACCGTAACGCTTCACCTTGCGCGCGTGTTCCAGAAATTGCCCCTCCCCTTCCTTCAGGCTGATGGAATTGACAATCGCTTTACCCTGCAAACATTTCAGTCCGGCCTCGATCACTTCCCACTTGGACGAATCGACCATGACGGGCAAGCGGGCAATGTCGGGTTCGGCCATCATCAGGTTCAAAAACGTGACCATTTCCTTTTTGGCATCGAGCATGGCATCGTCCAGGTTCACATCGATGACCTGGGCCCCGTTTTCCACCTGATCCCGGGCCACGACCAGGGCCTCTTCGTAGTTTTCCTCCCGTATCAGGCGGGCAAACTTTCGTGATCCCGACACATTACACCGCTCGCCAATATTGACAAAATTGGTTTCCGGGGCAATGGTAACCGGCTCCAGTCCGCTAAACCGGGTCAAGCTGTCTTTTTCTGCCCTGATATGGGGTTGTGCATCCGCAGCGATGCCGGCAAACCGGCGTATATGTTCCGGAGTGGTCCCGCAGCAACCGCCGACGATGTTGACAAAATGATGATCCAGGAAATCTTTCACCTGAGCCGCCATTTCCCCGGGCGTCTCGTCATATTCGCCAAACTGGTTCGGCAACCCGGCATTGGGATACGCGCTGATATAAAACGGCGCCTTCCCGGCCAGCTCTTTGAGGTAAGGCCTCATTTCCTTTGCTCCTAATGAGCAGTTCAGTCCGATACTGAGCAGATCAATGTGACGGACGGAGTTCAAAAAAGCCTCCACCGTCTGACCGGAAAGGGTTCGTCCGCTGGCATCGGTGATGGTCCCTGAAACCATGACCGGCAGCCGGCTACCCCGCTTTTCCAGCGCCTCCTCAATCGCGAAAAGGGCAGCCTTGGCATTCAGGGTGTCAAAGATGGTTTCCACCAGGAGCAGATCAACGCCGCCATCCAGGAGTCCTTCGGCCTGTTCCCGGTAAGCTTCCTTCACCGTATCGAAATCAGTAGCCCGGTACCCCGGATCATTGACATCGGGCGACAGCGAAAGCGTCTTATTGGTAGGCCCGATCGCCCCGGCCACAAAGCGGGGCTTATGAGGCGTTTTTCGCGTGTATTCGTCTGCCGCTCCCCGGGCCAGCGTTGCCGACGCCACATTCATGGCGTACACCCATTGCTGGGTCTGGTAGTCGGCCTGAGAAATCCGGTTGGCATTAAACGTGTTGGTCTCAATAATATCAGCGCCGGCATCCAAAAAAGCCGCGTGAATAGCACGGATAAGATCGGGCCTGGTCATGGAAAGCAGGTCGTTGTTGCCCTGCAGCTCATTCTTTAGCCCTGCCAATTCCTTATTCCTGAAATCTTCTTCTTTCAGCCTGTACTTTTGGATCATCGTACCCATGGCACCGTCAAGCACCAACACCCTGTTTTTTAACTCTTCCCGTATATCGTATTTATTTTTCATCATCTTGTGTATTAGTTCCCCAATTCTTATCCCCGTATAGAACGAATAAATCCGCCAAATTCCTAAAAAAAATAGTCGTCAGTTTATGATCCTTTAAAAAGGTCAGATATTCAAAAGAATAATATATGCGCGGTCAGCGCATGCAACTGTTGGAGAAGTGCATCCGGCTAAGGTGAAAGAGAGGAATGATATGTTTGACTACCTGCAACATAAACAGCGGATGATTTGATATTTCCTGCAAATCTAACGTCAAAAGCTGTAAATATCAAAACATCCGCCCAAAATTGTTTAAAAAATAACACGAAACCGTAAAGGAAATCAGATTAACGGATGTGTTGGTCACCGGGACACTGATCAAACTATTTAGTCCAAAGAGACTTCAACAACAAACTGGGGCTTTTTCATTTCGTCGGGAAGATTCCGCAGGTCTCCTCTTTTGAGCACGAACGATTCTGCCGCCACGCCTTTCTCTGCAAAATAATGCTCCAGCAGACGTTGCCTTTTATCCAGTAACCGGTTAAACTCACTCAACACCTTGTCGCTTCCCGCCTTTTGCAGACAGCTCATTCTGTAATGTTCTCCGGTCACATCCGCGGCATCTGCGGCCAGTCCCAGGAAAGCAAGGAACCCGGGATCCTGATCGGCCACTTCCGGACCCGCCACACGTACCTGGGCGGTGCCGGATTGCGCAATCCACGAAGCATACAGCGCCCTGGCCTGTCGTACGGCAATCAGCGCCTTTTCTTCGTCAGGATTGGTGGTCTGAACAAAGGAGAAAGTAAGTTCAGGTTTCCGGTCCATGATTTCTGAAATCTTGTCAAGCGACGATACCTGGGCGGCTGACAGACTGTCCTGAAGGAAATCAAACGGAATCTGCCTGATGCTTTTAGGATCGACACCTAATTTTTGACCAATAAAATTGATGGGTTGGGTGCCCGTTTTCAGCAGGAATTCTTCAAAGGTTTTCCAGATGATCCTGCGCAGCTTGAATTTAGGGCTGGAAGGATTCCCGGTGACCGGTAAATCGAACCCGATATGATTATTCCGGTCCTTTAGCACGTACAGGGCCAAACCAACGGGAACCCTGTATACCGGCTTTTCTTTTGTCCGTTTTCCGATCTCCAGGTGATCGATGCTGATACGGTTGTCGTTCTGCAGGGTGACTGGTGTCATCACCAGCCTGAGATCATAGTGAAACACTCCCCTGGTCACGGGTCTGGCCAGATAATACTCCGAATACGGGGAGAAACTAACCATATCCAGTCCTTGAATGTTGCCGTCGAACGCGACGTTCAACGGATTGACCATGTCCATCTGAGCCTTTCCCTTCAACACGCCGGTCTGATTCAGCGACATGCTAAACGCCATCGGAATCGTTGCCGCGTCATCACGAAGGTCTTTCATCGTAAAATCCAGACTGGTCATGTCGAAATGAAACGGACGGTGAAGGGTCCGGTCCGTAAAGGCAATACTTCCTGACTTCAAATCCAGATTCCGGATGGAATAACGGACCTCCGTGCTGTCTGAACCGGCAGAAAGGGTGTCGGCCAGGTAGGGGGCCAGGATCTTCTCCACGTTGGTTCCCTCCCGATCAAGAATCACGTTCACCACGGGCTCCTCCACCTGGATGTCGGCAAAACAAAAATTCCACCGGCCCATATCGAGCGAATCGATTTTGGTCCAGGCCTTTTTTGCGGACAGCACCTTCTGCTGGTCCACGCCTGCCAGACTAAAGTCATCTAAACTCCCTTCACCGAAAACTTTTACGTTCACCGGATTTTCCATTTCACCCGAAACAACGACATCGGCATTCAGCAATCCTTTGATGGAACCTGCATCGACGTACGATTTAAAATAACCAGCAAATGGCTCGATATCAATCTTGTCGGTCTTCACCGTCACCGTGTAGCGTCCGGCAGCCTGATCCACGTCGCCGCCAATTGTCACTTTCCCGCTTTCACCCAAAACGAAATCCACCCCTAACGTGGCATGGCTGTTATCCCACGCGATCTCAGGAATCTTCAAACTTAACTGCTTCAATTCGGATACGCTGGAAACCGTTTTGTCTTCATACCGGATGTACCCGTCACTGATCGTCAGATTCTTTATGACATATTTCACCGGTTCCTCATGACCGGAAACCGTCGTATCGCCCGAACGCATGAGGTCACTGAAATTAAATCCGGAACCGGAATAGAGAACCGATAACGACGGCTTTACCAGAAAGATCTCTGAAAACGTGTACTCTTTCTGTAAAAGCCTCCAGGGGTCGAAATTGATCCGTAACTCATCAAAGTGAACAAAAATACCCTCCTTATTCTGTTCGTACAGGTCAAAATTCAAGGCTTTCACACTCACCCGGAAATAATTGACCTTGAGCTTTTCAAGAGCAATTTTACGGCCTGTTAACGCTTCGCCGTGATCAACCAGGTAATTCCTGGCGATTCCCGGCAGCAGAAGGAGAATGAAGACGATAACAAGAAGGGCGATTCCCGGAATGATAAACCGTTTCTTTAGCCGGATTCTGATTTTTTCCTTCATGGTTTTATTTTTCAATTGATGCTTTCGCAGTTTTCAGGAATATTGCACGGGCTCTCCTGATCTGTTTCACGATCCTGATGTGCCGTTATTCATTCTTCCTGTATAGCAATACTTTATCGATCCTGTTCCCGTCCATATCTACGATCTCGATCGTATAATCCAGGTAGTCAATTTTATCGCCGGTTTTGGGGATATCATCGATTTGCTCAAAAATGAACCCGGCAACCGTCGAGTAATCAATCTTATCAAAATCGATCGTAAAATTCTCAATAATTTCGGTCAGCGTTTCGATGGGGGCATCGCCATTCACCAGGAGAGATTGATCATCCCGCTTAAACACATCAGGTTCGTCGGTTTCCCCTTCATCGGGAATCTGCCCCACAATGCTTTCGATAATATCGTGCAGGGTAATAATCCCTTCCAGGCCGCCGTATTCGTTTACCACGATACAAATATGGATCTTCCTTTGTCTTAATTGATTCAACACCCTTTGGGCATCCGCATTTTCAGGAACAATTACCGGCTGAACGAGCAGATTTTTGATGTCCGGTTCGCCGCTAACCGTTTTTGATTTAAAATAGTCCTTTACATACAACACGCCCTGGAAATTATCCAATGTCCCTACACTGCAAATCACCTTGCTGTGCTGAACGTTGTAAATATCTTCCTTTAACCCATCCCTGGATTTTGAAATGTCGATCCATTCCACATCCGTACGATGGGTCATAATGTGCTTGGCTCTCTTATCGGAAAAGTAAAACACCTTTTCATGAATAATATTTTGTTCCTGTTCGATCACGCCTTCATACGTAGCCAGTTTGATGATCTGACGGAGTTCCGCCTCTGTCATGTGATCGTGATGTTTTTTTACGCCAATGATTCGATTAACCAGATCAGTTGAAACGGAAAGCAGCTTGACAAAAGGATAAAATGCGGAGCTGAAATAGTAAATCACCGGGGCCACCTTCACGGCAATACCTTCAGGATTACTTAAGGCCACTGTCTTGGGAACCAGTTCGCCGATCACGATCGAAATATAGGTGATGACGATGACCGTGACGGTCAAGGCAATTTCATGCGCGTAGGTCTTTGTTAACTCAAATTGCACAAAAAAAGGAGTCACGTCGTCTGCTATGTTCATTCCGCCATAAACGCCGGTGACAATCCCGATCAGGGTAATCCCCACCTGCACGGCCGATAAAAAACTCCCCGAATTAGCCAGCATCCGCAAGGCGACCTCTGCCCCGTTACTCCCGTTCAGTTTTCGTTGTTCGAGCCTTGTCTTTTTGCTTGAAACCAGCGCGATTTCAGATAACGAAAAAAAACCGTTCAATAAAATCAGTATTCCCAGAATGAGTATTTCCATTTCAATTTGTTTTGCCCCCTGCATCATTTCAAAAGTACACAAAATCCCTCACAAAAGTAAAACGAAGCGTATCCGATGAACAACGTTGCCTGCCGGCAGTTTGTATTTAGAAGCTGCATCCTTTTGTTCAGAAAGTCGATGAACCACCGGATTCAAAAAGCTTGCCGAATCGGCAATATATTTCCTACCTTTGCAATAAATTTTAACGATCGATGGAAAACCAGCTTCAGATTTACAACACATTGAGCCGCAGAAAGGAAGTCTTCAAACCTTTACATCCGGGCAGGGCAGGCATCTATGTTTGCGGACCGACGGTTTATGGCGAAGCCCACTTGGGTCATGCCCGCTCCGCGATCACGTTTGACCTGCTTTTCAGGTATCTGAAGCACCTGAACTACAAGGTCCGCTATGTCCGTAACATCACCGACGTCGGACATCTTGCCAACGATGCCGATGACGGGGAAGACAAAATTGCAAAACGGGCCCGGCTGGATCAACTGGAACCCATGGAAGTGGTCCAGATCTATACCAACTATTACGGAAAGGCGATGGAGAAGCTGAACGTGCTCCCTCCAAGCATTGAGCCACGCGCCAGCGGGCATATTCTTGAACAAATCGAAGCTGTCGAAAAAATACTGGCTTCGGGCTATGCTTACGAAAGCAACGGATCGGTTTACTTCGACGTTGAAAAGTATGCGCAGGCCAACCCGTACGGTCAACTTTCGGGCCGAAAAATTGAAGACCTGCAGACCAATACCCGTGAGCTTGAAGGACAGCATGAAAAGCGCTCCCCGCTTGATTTTGCCATTTGGAAAAAAGCGACGCCCGAGCACATCATGCGCTGGCCTTCGCGTTGGGGCGAAGGTTTCCCGGGATGGCACCTCGAATGTACGGCGATGAGTTCCAAGTACCTTGGTGAGACATTCGACATTCATGGAGGAGGAATGGATCTCACCTTTCCGCACCACGAAGCGGAAATCGCCCAGTCCAGAGCCGCCTTTGGCCACGACTCCGTGAGGTATTGGATGCATAATAACATGATCACCCTCAATGGTCAAAAAATGGGAAAATCGTTGGGAAATGCCATTTCACTCGAAGAATTCTTCTCCGGCAATCACCCTTTGCTTGAGAAAGC
>CAZANK010000003.1:0-8872 GCA_964486235.1 uncultured Prolixibacteraceae bacterium
CTTCGGAGGAACAGTGCTCTCGCTTGGAACGATTTTGCTGACCAATATCAATGGTTTGTATTGCCTGGT
Organism: uncultured Prolixibacteraceae bacterium; assembly: GCA_964486235.1. GTDB lineage: Bacteria > Bacteroidota > Bacteroidia > Bacteroidales > Prolixibacteraceae > JBCFBK01. Next base: position 70 of record CAZANK010000003.1, read on the forward strand.
CGGAATTTCGGCCTGCATGTCGCTGATGTTCCCAACCATTTACGGAATCGCACTCCGGGGAATGGGTGAAGATGCCAAGTTCGGAGCAGCAGGCCTGATCATGTCGATCGTAGGAGGGACGTTTCTCCCTAAAATCCAGGCCTGGATCATTGACCAGGAAACTGTTTTTGCATTACCTGCCGTTAACTTTTCATTCATCATGCCGCTGGTATGCTTTCTGGTCATTGGTTTTTTCGGGTATCGTACCTACAAAGTCCATTTTCAGGAATATTAGCGTAGTTTGAGCCTGAATTGTTGTAAATTCAGGCTCAAATTGAATCGCAGACACATGAACTTTTATTTTGAAACCGATCCGGCATCGAGTCAGACAAAATTGCAGCAACTGATCCACGCGATTAACGAGGCCATCAGTAACGGAATTCTGAAGGAAGGTGATTTTTTGCCTTCCGTGAATCATCTGAGTAAACAGAGCGGCATCTCGCGCGATACCGTCTTTAAAGCGTATTCCATTCTGAAACAGCGAAGTATCATCTCATCGACACCCACGAAGGGTTATTTTGTGAACTCCCTTTCGTTTAAAGTGATGATTCTGCTCGACGATTTCAGCGCTTTTAAGGAGCAGCTTTACAACAGTTTCAGAAATAATCTCCCGGCGAACTATACGGTTGATCTTCTGTTCCATCATTATAATCAGGATGTATTTGACCAGTTGATTTTAAACAGCCTTGGCCGCTACAGTATGTACGTGGTGATGAATCCCTATCATCAGCGGATTGAAAACGTGGTGAAAAAGATCGATCCCAACAAACTGCTGATCCTGGATATGGGAACGCCCGACAGTCCCGAGATCGCGTACATCACCCAGGATTTTGTATTTGGCGTGCTGGACTGTCTGAAGGAAGGACTTCCCCTGATCAAAAAATACCGCGAATTTCACCTGGTTTTCCCTGAAACGCTGCTTCATCCAAAAGAATTCATCCATTCGTTTTCGTATTTCTGCAATTCAAATAAACTGAAGTACTCCCTGGTCAGGAAGATGACAAGTCATCCGGTAGAAGAAGGACAGGCGTTTCTGGTGATCCGGGAAGATGACCTGGTCAGCATCATCAGGCAATGCCGGGAGAAAGGATTGGAACCAGGCAAAGATGTGGGATTGATCTCTTACAATGACACGCCCATGAAAGAAATCGTGGGCAGCGGGATTACAACCATCTCGGTCGACTTCGGCGAAATGGGGCAAAAGGCGGCGCGGTTCATCGAATCCAAAGAAAAAATCTTTGAAGTGCTTGCTCCCAGACTGATCGTGAGAGGTTCGCTTTAGTTTTTCTGCAGTTTCTCAAATTGCTGAAGGACCTTTTTCCTTTTTCCCAGCTTATACAAATACCGCTCCGTCTGGGTGTGGTACCTGGAATGATAGGATTCGTCCGCCCAGCGGATCGCCTCGTCGACATGCCCGAGCATCTCGCTGGCTAATGCCAGATTGAACAGGGCTTTGCTTCTCACAAGTTTATTTCCCGAATCCGCATCAGGCAGCCAGTAATCATAGGCCGACTGCCAGTCATTCTGCTCTATCCACCGGGTTATGCGCGCCGCGTCATCCTTCCGGATCACAAAATATCCCCGCTTGTCCCTGACCCACCCGGGCGACAACTTACCGTCCAGATCCAGGGCCACCTGGATGCCGGTTTGAATCAGGCATTCTTTCAACGAAGGAAGCCTGGCAAACAAACCCTTTGTCGATAAATCGCTGTCATACCACGAGATGGTGTCGGCAACAACAAGCTGCCGCACGATTTCTTCTTTCGCGGGATCGTAAATTTTCACCACCGCGTCATACCTCGAATCGATTGACGCGGACACATATTCCTCATACCCGGGAATGGCCGGGTGAATCGTATAGTCGGTGATCAGCTTGTTAAAGTAACGCTCCATGACCAACAGGGCATCCGTTTGAAATTCATCACAAATCTGACGCACTTCGTTCCAGTCCAATTCGTCGGGCACCCTGAAAAATTTAAGATCGCGTGCAAAATTCCTGTCTTTTGGAATCACCACATCGTAGCGTCCCGACTCAAACAGCAAATCGGCAAGCACCTTCAACGTCGTGTCGGCCGCGACACTGTCAAGGACAACCGCGCTGACCTTAAAATTCCTGGCAAAGAAATAACGCTGCAGGCTGTCGGCATTAAAACGGCGGAATTCGTTCGAAATACTCCGGTTCATCAAGGTTAAGCTCGTGATATGCTCAGGCAGCATGGACTGCGAAGGCCTCGCCGTTTCTATGGTTACTGTCTGAAATGACGTCACGCACGACGAGAAGAACACCACCAGTGCCGTTATTCCAAGTAATGATCTTAGGTTTGTTGTTACTTCCATACGCTGACAGGATAAACTGTTTCGACATCTTCAAAAATCGTTCCGGAATCCTGTGTAAAAATACCATATTATTCATGTTAATTCAATGTCTTTGCTTATATTTCTGCCTCATTTTTATCAATGGGGTTATGCGTTTACGAATGATATTGGTTCTGGCCCTGCTGGCAGCGAAGTCGTTGGTATCGGCCCAGTATTTTTCAACGGGCGAAGACCCGGCCGCAATCCGCTGGAAACAAATACAAACCACGAATTTTCAGTTGATTTTTCCCTCGGGGTATGCGCAAAAAGCCCTGAAATTAGCCGGCCTCATGGAAAAGGTCTATCAGCACGGCGGCCAGACCCTTGGGCACCGGCCAAAAAAAATCTCGCTGATCCTGCATACGCACACCGTGACGTCCAACGGCATGGTGGCCTGGTCACCCAAAAGAATGGAGTTTTATACCACTCCCAATCAGCAGCTTTATGCCCAGGACTGGCTTGAACAACTGGCGATCCATGAGTTCAGGCATGTGGTGCAGATGGATAAAATCCAGTCGGAGTTGCCTGCCATATTCCGGATCTTATTCGGGGAACACGCGGCTGCCGCGGTCGTCGCAGCATATTTGCCATTTTGGTTCATTGAAGGGGATGCCGTGATCACGGAAACCGCGCTGACCCATACCGGACGTGGAAGGCTTCCGGCTTTTTTGATGGAAAACAAGGCGCAGCTCGTGGAGAAAGGACTGTTCCCTTACGATAAGGCGTCACTCGGCTCTTTCAGGGATTTCGTTCCCAACCGCTATCATTTCGGGTACTGGTTTACCGGTGCTGTCCGTCGCCAATACGGCGCTGATATCTGGCCGGATGTACTCCGCGAGATCGCCGGGAAACCCCTCTCGCTGAATCCGCTGAACCGCACTCTCAAACGACGAACAGGATTCCGCAAGGAAGAACTTTATGAAAACATCTTTCGCGATTACGCCACGGAATGGAAGCGGGAAGTTGACTCCCTGAAAACTTCCGGCTACCGGAACAGCAGTCCGCCGCCACGTACCTACACCAACTACAGGTACCTGTCGGCGTTATCCGATTCGTCATTGATCGCCCTCAGGGAGCGCCGTAACGATGTGGACCGGATCGTCAGGATCGTCTCGGGAAAAGAGACGGTTTTATTCACCCCGGGCTATATTCCGGGAGAATCCCTGTCGGTAACCGATAGTCTGATCATCTGGGCGGAACAACGTCCCGACATCAGGTGGGCCCATGCCGGTTCGGCCGTCATTGTCCTGTATGAGATCCGTACCGGGAAGAAAAAGGAATTCCGTTACCGGAACCACGTCCTTAGTCCGGTCATCGCTCCCGACGGGAAGACTTTTGCCGCCGTGGAAACGGATTTTGCCAACAACTACCAGATCGGCCTCTATGACGTGGGGACGGGCGCGAAGATCAAGGGATACGCCACACCCGACAACCATTATTTCTTTACCCCGGTCTGGGGTCCTTCTTCAAAGATCCTTTACTTCGCAGGACTCTCGCCGACGGGAAAATACCTGGGTGCGCTTCATCCGGAAAGCGGAAACTTTGAGAGGTTAACCCGGCCGGGGTATGTGGACCTCCGTAACCCGGAAGTCCGGGATGACAAACTTTACTATGTGTCGGCCATGACCGGGACAGACAACATCTTCTGTCTCGATTTATCATCCGGTCGAACGACGAAGGTCACCAACGTGCCATTTGGGGCCGATTATCCGGCTGTCTCGGGCAACCAGCTCTTTTTCAGCAATTATTCGGCCGATGGATACGCCGTTGCCGTGCAGGAGTTGGATGAGAGCCGGGCAATTCCGGCAGAAAGTCTGACTGCGGCAACCTACCCGCTGGCAGACTCGCTCGCCGCGCACGAAGATACCGTCCCGGACCTGAATGCTCCCGCGTACGGGGAAGACCAGATAAAGCCGTACCGGAAGCTGGGGCATCTCTTCAATTTCCATAGCCGGGCGCCGTTATTCATCGATGTCAACGACTATGCAATCAAGCCCGGCGTGTCGTTCCTCTCTCAAAACAAACTCGGAACCGCGCATACCTTGCTGGGATACGAACAGGACCCGGCAGAGCGCAGCGGAAAGTACAGGGCCGAATTGGAGTATTCGGGACTTTTCCCCGTATTCCGCACCGGGTTCAGTTATGGAAGGCGAAGATCGACCTACTACACGGTAGAAGGCCGGGATACCATCCGTCATCCTTATTCCTGGAAGGAACTGACCTGGAATCTGGATGTGCGGGTGCCGCTTTCTTTCAGCCAGGGAAAATACAGCCAGTTTTTTCAGCCGGAGATCAAATATGATTATGAAAAGATCATGCAAAAGGCAACCACGCATCCGGATATCTATGAAGGGTTTTATCATTCGCTGGACTATCGCCTGTACTTTCAAAATGTGATCCGAAAAGCGGAGCTCGACCTTTTGCCGGAGTGGGGACAAACACTCGACCTGACTTACCGGCACAGCCTTGGCGGAGGAACACCGGTCGGCGATCTGAAGGCCGCCGAGATTAACCTGTATGTTCCCGGACTTTCCCGTACCCACGGGATTCGGTTCTATAACGGCTATCAGGTGAAAAACACCGACACGCGTTTTACGTTTTCGGATGTCGTTCGTTTTCCGCGTGGCTTTGACCGTCTTCAGAACGAGGAACTTTATACGTTTGGGGCCGATTACATGCTGCCGCTTTGTTATCCCGACCTGATTCTGGGGCCGCTTTATTATCTGAAGCGGCTGCGAACCTCCCTGTTTTATGATTTTTCACGCCTGGAATCGACCCTCTATGACAATCAGGGAAGAAAACAGGGCATCATCACGACGAAACTAAACGCGCTGGGTGCTGAACTGAGGGGCGACGGCCACCTGTTGCGTTTCATTGCCCCTGTTTCTGCAGGATTAAGAGGGACGTACCGGCCCGATTACGACGACTTCCGTATCGAATTTTTGCTGACGGTGAATTTTGATTTTCAATAACGGGAAACGCTGACGGCTGTTATTCCCGCCATAATGTAAAGACGGTGATCTCGGGCGCCATATCAATGCGGGCAGGCAGCCCGACACAACCAATTCCCCTGTTCACATAGAGAAACTGGTTGTTTTCCCGGTAAAGACCGCCCCATCTCTTTTGCACAAAACACATAAAACTGAACTCGAGACCGGCAAATTTCAACCCGACCTGTCCCCCGTGCGTATGACCCGAGAGCGTCAACGGAATATCAGTTTTTAAGCGGACCTGATCGTCCCAGTGGACAGGGTCATGGGTCATCAGGATGCGGAACGATTGGTCCGGCGTCTCCCTTAACGCGGAATCCAGCCGCGCGTATTGCGGAAAAGGAGGTCGCCCCCAGTTTTCCACGCCAACCACATACAGGCATGTGTCACGCCGGCGAACTTCGGCAGACTCATTCAGCAATAACCGGAAACCGCAGTCACGGATCTTTTGCCGGATCAGGCGGGCATTTCCGGCCTTGTCCTCCGGCGAATCCCAGTCCGTATAGTCGCCATAATCATGATTGCCCAGTATCGCAAATTTTCCATAACGCGCATGCAATGCTTCCAGCGGAGCTTTAAAACGATCGATTTCCTGGTGATAATTGTTGACCATATCCCCCGTGAACAGGATCAGGTCCGGCTTCATCCCGTTAATCACATCCACACTGCGCCACAAGAACCGGTCATTTCCGAAACTTCCAAGATGAATGTCTGAAAGCTGTACGATTTTCAGGCCGTTTAATCCTTCAGGAAGCGCGGGCAACGACAGGCCAACCTTTTCGACGCGAAGGACCTTCTTTCCTGCGACGACCCCGGTCGCCAACACCAACACGACCCCCAGGCCCAGAACCACCCCGCTCAACAGCAGTGTTCGATGCCAGGCCTTGTTTTCCAAAAGCCGGAACGGTAAGGATAAAAGAACAAAAAAGCCAACCAACGCCTTCGGAAAAAAATTCAACGTCCAGATGAAAATGGTCGCATAGAAGAATCCATAGCTGGTTGTCCGCCTGATCGTCTCAGGATTCCAAAACGCGACCAGCCACAAGGCCATCACGGCGGTCGAGGTTGCCCCATAGAGCATCGCGGTCCTTCTCTTCCACCGTTTTTCCCGTATCAGTTGCGTCACGCCATAATACCCAAGTATCTCCGCAAGCAGGATGATCCCCGTAACAATCAAAATTCCGCCCGAAATTCCGCGCATACATGAAATTTAAAAAAAGCGAAGATAGTGAAACTTCAAAAAATATCGCGTCAGAATTCCCGGAGCGATTGAGTACGCTGAAAATTGAAAAAAGTAAATCGACAGACAATTGGACAGTACCCACAGATGTCACGTGCAAAAATTTACATATCAGAACTGTTAAATTCGGTGAAATCAGACCCGAAAGGGGAGGGGGTATTCAAAATTTTGAATGATAGCCGCCCTTTAAAAATCTATTCCTTACTAAATACATAGAGTATTTATAATCAGTGCATTCAATATTCCTTTTTACATTTTTTATTGAAGTTTACTGATCAAATATCGCATATTGAAATAATGCGAAAATATTTCGTCTCACAACAACAACATTATCAGATATATAATTTATTTATTTGAAGTGAATTGTCAATGTATTACAATACTGTTTCTAGTGACTGGCCCCCTGCGATTTACAAATATAAACCCCGGCGATTCACATTTATATTTTGAATGCCCCGATTTAATTCTTACTTTTGTAAAAAGGAGATTCACTTTCTTAACCTGGGATTAAAAAACGAGGCAAATTACGGGATACTTCACCCCGTGAGATAGGCGTAAAACTGAAAAAAGATGAATAACCGGATAAAGCGTTTGATGGATTACAAGGGGGTTTCGCCCTCTGAATTTGCAGACCGCATTGGTGTTCAGCGCTCCAACGTGACGCATGTGTTACATGGACGAAACAAGCCCGGCTTTCAGTTTATCAGCAAAATGCTGGAGACTTATCCCGATATCAACGCGAAGTGGTTGTTGACGGGAAATGGGGAGATGCTGGAGTCGGGGGCCGGGACGAAAATTCCCAAAGAACAGCCGTCTGAATTATTTCCGCCAGTTGGATCGTTCGTGAACGATCAGCGGAAAGAGACTGCGCCGGAGAAAACGACCGGGGAAGCACCGGACGAAACGCCGGTTCCCCCTGTTGGTGAGATTCCCGGAGGGCTTAAGGTCGTTAAAAACCGGGAGATTGAATCGATCGTCATTTTTTACAGCGACCAAACTTTCAAAGAATATCGTCCTTCCAAATAATTTCTCCTATCTTTGCCGTCAAAAGAGCGCCTAGAAACGACCAGAAATGAAAAAATCAGTCCGGGAGCTGTTGCTCATTGAAAACACACCGCTTAACCATGATAATTTTCGTTTGGTTCTGCAGTCCGACACGGAATTGCCCCCGATGATCCCCGGTCAGTTCGTGAATGTGGAAGTGGGACGTGCCCCGGAAATCTTCCTGAGGAGGCCGTTCTCTGTCATGGATACCGATCCTGAGAACAGGCGTTTTTCGTTATTGGTAAAAATTCTCGGACGCGGTTCAAAAGTCTTGACCACGTATCAGTCCGGCGAAGTCGTGAGTGTCATTTTGCCGTTGGGGAACGGGTTTACCATGCCGTCGGCTGCGGATAAGGTCCTGCTTATCGGCGGGGGAAGCGGGGTGGCACCGATGTTGTTTTTGCTGAAGAGGTGTGGTCTCGATCCGGGACAGGTCGACATTCTGTTCGGTGCAAGAAGCCGGAACGACCATATTGGGATTGACGCTTACCGGCAGTACGGGAGCTTCAGCCTGACGACCGAAGACGGCAGCCTGGGAGAGGAAGGTTATGTCACCAATCACACAATTTACAAAAGTAAACTACACGGATTTGACAAGATTTACGCCTGCGGACCGGCGCCCATGATGAAGGCGGTGGCAAAAGACGCACGGGCGGCCGGTATATTTTGTGAAGTATCACTTGAAAACATGATGGCCTGCGGTTTTGGCGTATGCCTGTGCTGTGTGGAAAAAACCACGTCGGGGAACCGGTGTGTTTGTACGGAAGGGCCTGTATTTAATATTAATGAGTTGACATGGCACAATTAAGCGTAAGGATAAAAGACCTTCTGCTAAAAAACCCGGTGCTGACCGCATCCGGGACCTGCGGATTTGGTGAAGAAATTGCCGATTTTGTCGATTTGTCACAACTGGGGGGCGTTGTGATGAAGGGTACGACGCTCAGTCCCCGCGAAGGAAACGATTATCCCAGGATGGCAGAGACAGCCTCGGGAATGCTGAATGCGGTCGGACTTCAAAACAAGGGAGCCGACAATTTTATCAGGAATATTTACCCCCGGATTAAAGGTATTCCGACTCATTTTATCGTCAATGTGAACGGATCCACCATCGAAGAGTACGTAGAATTGGTGGAGA
>CAZANK010000003.1:8882-25172 GCA_964486235.1 uncultured Prolixibacteraceae bacterium
ACTCAACATCAGTTGTCCGAACGTGAAAGAAGGCGGGATGGCTTTCGGGGTCGACTGCGTTTCGGCGGGACGGGTGGTAAAAGCGGTCAGGAAGGCGTACACGAAAACCCTGATCGTCAAGCTTTCGCCTAATGTAACGGCTATTGCGGAAATTGCGAAGGCGGTGGAAAGTGAAGGCGCCGACAGTGTTTCCCTGGTCAACACGTTCCTGGCCATGGCCATTGACGCGGAAACCCGCAGACCCTTGCTTTCAACGGTCACCGGCGGCCTGTCCGGACCAGCCATTAAGCCGATAGCCCTGCGAATGGTCTGGCAGGTTTATCGTGCGGTCAGTATCCCGGTAATCGGCATGGGCGGAATCAGGAGTGCCACCGATGCCCTTGAATTCATCCTTGCCGGAGCTTCCGCCGTACAGGTCGGAACGGCCATGTTCATTGACCCGCTGACCCCGCTCAAAATTATTGACGGGATAAACGGTTATCTCGATGACCATCGTTTCAGTTCAGTAAATGATATTATTGGAAATTTACAAATATAAATAACGTAGTTTACATTTGTTGCATGAAGTTTTGGAAGTGTTTATTCGTTATTTTAGTCCTTTCACTTTTTTTTGGTTCGAGAAGTTACCAGGTTACAGAAATGGTGCCCGCCCGTTTCGAACGCGAGCTTCAGGGGCTCAACAGCAGGTTGACCAATGAGGTCGCCGGCTTTTCGGATTCCTTGCTCACCGGGAGACAAATCAACCGTTTTATGGCGCAATGGAATTTGAAAGGACTGTCAATAGCCATTGTGAAAAACGGCCGGCTTGTGTATGCGCAGGGGTTTGGCCTCGCCGACGACAGTTTGAACAGCGTTAAACCGGGAAGTTTGTTTCGCCTGGCCAGCGTATCGAAACTCATCACGGCAGTTGCGGTGATGAAGCTGGTTGAAGAAAAGAAGCTATCCCTGGACGATCAGGTATTCGGGCCCGGGGGAATTCTCCGTCATCCGGCGCTTGATCAGGTTGCAGACAAGCGAATTTATGACATTACCGTCAGGCATCTGCTGGCCCATTCCGGCGGGTGGACGCAGCGTGCGGGCGATCCGGCATTTAGTCCCCTGGCGGTTGCAGAAAAGGTCGGCGATTTGCCGCCTGCCACGCCGGACACCTACTACAAACTGATTGCCAAAACCCGCTTATCTTTTTCGCCCGGCAGCCGCGCATGCTATTCCAACATGGGCTATATGTTTTTGGGTGATGTGATCGGGACCGTCACAGGCGGGTCTTATGAAGACTATGTACAGAATAATATTTTGATTCCCAATGGGATTACCGACATGCACCTTGGACGGAGTTACCGCAAAGACCGGTTTGTCAACGAAGTCTGTTACTACGAGCCGGAAGAAAGTGAGAAAGTTCCGGAATGGAACGGATCCGGGACATTGGTGGAAAAATCGAACGGCGGGAATGCCATCGAACTGCTGGGTGCTGCCGGAGGTTGGGTCGCTTCCGCGGTAGAGCTGGCCAGACTGATGACCTTTATCGACGGCGGGCAGGAGGTCAGGGATATTCTGTCGCGGCGTTCCATCAGAGAAATGACCGACGATACGTATGCAAATGGTCCGCTGGGATGGCGATCCGTAGCCCGGAACGGCAACTGGTACCGTACGGGCAGCATGGCTGGCACATCAGCGATGATCAAGAGGCAGGCCGACGGGATTGGTTGGGTGTTTATTTCCAATTCCAGTTGCTGGAAAGGGTCAGGATTGTCTGTCGACATTGAAAGGTTGATGAGCAGGATCATTCCCAACATCAAGCACTGGCCCGACCGTGACCTGTTTCTGTACAATCCGGTCCGGCTTCTCCCGCCCTAGTCACCAGATCATTGCGAAGAGACCATAAATACAGGGATTTGAAGGCGCCGGAAAGAGTCATTCGGACAATCTGTAATCGGTGGCCTGAAACAATGAGTCGGTAACCGATGCCTGTTTGCCGGTGAACCGCTTCTGTTGTTCAGCTTATTTAACCTTTTTTAACGGTCTGTCTGCCAATAAGGAAAGTAATCTTTTTATCTTTAGTGGGCAAAAGAAAGATCTATGAAGGTACTTGTCGGATTCTGCTTCCTGTTTCTGAATGTATTGCTTGTAAAGGCGCAGGATTTATATGTATTTGAAGGCAGTTCGGTCGATTTTCCTGAAAAAATCGGCAAGAATTACCCGAAATTGTATTTGAGTGATGACCTGTGCCTCAAACTGGCCCAGTTTGATATGACGTATACAAAAAGAATCGATCCTACTACACGAAGGGTAATGCCTTCCGTCGAAATCATGAAACCTGATCTTTATTATTCCATTCGCAAGTTGGCCGATTATTACAGCAAATGCCTGAAAAAAGGCAGCATGGCACAGGAAAAAGCAGAGAATGAGTTGCGGTCAATTCTTGACAAATGCATTCAGATTGCCTCCAAAAATACGGCACCCATTGAAGCTGAACTGAGAGCGGCGAACAATCCGAGGGAAATCGTTGGCATTTTCGATAAGATTGTCATTAAACAGTGACCGGCATTCATCCTTTCCATCTTCCGGGCGGATCCCTTTTTTTATTGTTCCGGTTCATTTGAAAGCCCCCGGATCGTGGCTTTCTTTGAACATTTCAAAGCTGTGGCTTGTTCTTAGTGGTGAAAATTACGAAGCAATTCATGTTTCATACATAAAAGCCATGCGGCAACAGAAAAAAATAAACCGATCACTATGTCAGAATTTAAAGTCCAGATGCCAAAACTAGGCGAAAGTGTTCAGGAAGCGACCATTACCAAATGGTTTGTGAAAGAGGGCGACAAGATAGAAGAAGACGGCGCGATGTTCGAAGTGGCCACCGAAAAGGTCGATTCGGAAATTCCATCGCCGGTCGATGGGGTCATTTCCAAAATTTTCTACAAAGAGAATGATCTTGTGGCAGTCGGAGAGATTGTGGCGATTATTCAGGTAGAAGGAGAAGATGAAGCCACGGCTGGGGAAGCTGATGCGTCACAAAAATCCAATGTGTCACAGGAAGAAAAAAGGCCACAAGAGCCTGAAAAAACAACAGCATCCGAAAGTTCTGAACTGCAGGCAGATTCGGCGAAAGAAGCGGGAGCGGGGAGAAAAACGGGACGCTTTTACTCGCCGCTGGTCATGAACATTGCCAAAGAAGAAAATATCTCTTTTGATGAGCTGGAAAATATTCCGGGCTCGGGCGAAAATGGCCGTGTGCAGAAGAAAGACATCCTGCAGTACCTTGAAGCTAAAAAGCAAGGCAAAACGGTCGTGCCTGCCGGAAAGGAAACGACCGCAAAGGACACGCTCAAAAAACAGGCCACCGGCGCGGTCGCCAGTGCAGCCGGAGAGGTCATTGAAATGGACCGGGTCCGTAAAATCATTGCCGAACGGATGGTTGAGTCGAAAAGGATTTCTGCCCATGTCACGTCGGTCGTTGAAGCCGATGTGACCAACCTGGTTTTATGGCGGAATCGGATAAAAGAGGAATTTTTGAAGAAGTACGGTGAAAAGATCACCTACATGCCCGTCTTTACCGAGGCTGTCGCCCAGGCGCTTGCTGAATTTCCGCTGGTCAACGCATCGGTGGACGGGGACAGGATCATCCTGCACCAAAACATCAACATTGGAATCGCTGTTGCCAAACCAGACGGTAATCTGGTCGTGCCTGTGATCAGGGAAGCTGAGCAAAAGAATTTGGTCGGCCTGACAAAAACGTTGAACAGGCTGGCTGACAGTGCACGGAAGAATATGCTTGGGATGGATGATTTCCAGGGCGGAACGTTCAGTATTACCAATTTCGGAACATTCAGGAACATTATCGGAACGCCGATCATCCATCAGCCGCAGGTGGCCATCCTGGCGACAGGGAATATTGAGAAGAAGCCCGCGGTATTGGAAACCCCGGCAGGCGACGTGATCGCGATCCGTCAGATGATGTTCCTTTCGCTAACTTACGACCACCGGATCATCGACGGGGCGCTGGGTGGAGCTTTCCTGAGACGGATTGCTGACATCCTGGAAGAATTTGATGTGAACAGGGCAATTTAGCTGCAGCGATACACCCAAAAAAAACAATATGACAACAGTACCTGAAATTTATTCCATCAAGACTACACCTAAAGAAACACTGATCAACTGGTTCCTTTTATTATCGGTTGGACGGGCCATTGACAACAAAGCGCCCAATTACCTGAAACAAGCCATCGGCTGGTCCTATCATGCACCTTACGCCGGACATGACGGAATTCAACTCGCAATTGGCCAGACCTTTGAGAAGAAAGCGGATCATTTGTTTTTATATTATCGCGACATGTTATCGGCATTGTCAGCAGGACTGACCGCTGAAGAGATTATTCTGAACGGCATTTCCAAGGCGACCGATCCGTCGAGCGGAGGACGGCACATGTCGAATCATTTTGCGAAAGTGGAATGGAATATTCACAGCGTATCGTCACTGACCGGAAACCACACACTCCACGCCGTAGGCGTGGCGCGGGCGATTAAATATTATGGGGCAAAGGCCGTCTCCATTTCTTCCCAGGGTGAATCGTCGGTATCGGAAGGATTTGTTTACGAGGCGATTAACGGTGCATCCAGGGAAAAACTCCCAGTCATCTTCGTTTTGCAGGATAACGGATATGGCATTTCCGTTCCAAAAAAGGACCAGACCGCAAACCGGAAAGTAGCCAACAATTTCACCGGCTTCAAAAACCTGCGGATCATTCACTGTAACGGAAAGGATGTGTTTAACTCCATGAATGCCATGGCCGAAGCCAAACGCCACGCCCTGGAAGTGGGTGAACCGGTTATCGTTCAGGCCAATTGCGTGCGTATTCATTCGCATTCGAACTCCGACCGTCATGAATTGTACCGGCAGGATGAAGAGCGGAATTACGTGGCCGAATACGATCCGGTTGCCAAGTATGAACGGATGCTGAGACGCTACGGAAGGCTCACTGACGAAGAAATACAGGCCGTGAAGGACGAGGCCGCGGCGATCCTGAAAGCCGCGCACAGAGCCGCCCTCAAGGCTCCTGATCCGGACCCGGAGACCTACCTGGATTTTGTGCTCCCGGAACCGTATCAATCGCAAAAGTACCCGGATGGTACCCATCAGGAGGAAGGAACACCTATCAAGTTGATTACCGCCCTGAATGAAACCCTGAAAGCGGAGTTCCGGCACAATCCGGATACGTTTCTTTGGGGACAGGATATCGCCAATAAAGATAAAGGAGGCATTTTTAACGTATCCAAAGGGATGCAGCAGGAGTTTGGCCGCAAAAGGGTCTTCAACGCGCCGATCGCCGAAGATTTTATCGTTGGTACGGCCAATGGCATGTCGCGTTTCGATGAAAAGATACGCATCGTGATCGAAGGCGCTGAATTTGCCGATTACTTCTGGCCGGCCATGGAACAGTACGTGGAATGCAGCCACGATTACTGGCGCTCGAACGGGAAATTCACGCCGAACGTGACGATCAGACTGGCCTCGGGGGGATATATTGGCGGTGGATTATACCACTCACAGACCATCGAGGGAGCGCTGACCTCCATTCCCGGTGTCCGCATCGTCTATCCCTCGTTTGCCGACGATACGGCAGGATTATTGCGAACGGCCATCCGTTCGCGGGGAATCACCCTGTTTATGGAGCCCAAGGCGCTTTACAATGATCCGAAAGCGGCCACAGTCGTTCCCGATGATTTTGAGGTCCCTTTTGGCAAAGCCCGGGTACGCCGGGAAGGCGAAGACCTGCTGATGGTCACTTACGGGAATACCATACACATGTGTCTGGAAGCTGCAGAAAAGTTGTCAAAAGACGGTTATGACTGTGAAGTGCTCGACCTGCGGTCGTTAATTCCGCTCGACCGGGAGGCCATCCTGGAAGGCGTCAAAAAAACAGGGAAAGTCCTTGTGGTCCATGAGGATAAGATACATTCGGGTTTTGGCGCCGAGATCACTTCGCTCATTATGGAAGAAGCGTTCGAATACCTCGACGGACCGGTACACCGGGTTGGATCCCCGTTTACCCCGGTCGGATTTCACCGGGCGCTGGAAAAGAAAATATTGCCAAACACGGAAAAAATATACCAAGCCGCCAAAAAGATACTGGCCTATTAAATTAAACAGCGATGAAGAAAACTGCAATCATTTATAGTTTCAACAGCCATAAGACCGCCAAAGCTGCCGAAAAAATCATGGACGCTTTCGGGAAAGAGAAGATCCGGGCGGTGAATGCCGAAGAAATCACGGAAGGTGATTTTCTAAATTATGATAACCTGATTCTGGGCGTGCCCACGTGGTTTGACGGAGAGCTGCCGAATTACTGGGACGAACTGGTTCCCGCGCTGAAAGACTTGGACATGAAAGGGAAAACGGTGGCCATTTTTGGTTTGGGTGATCAAGTCGGATATCCCGAAAATTTCGCCGACGGAATTGGGGTCATGGGAAATCTCTTTCGTGAACGTGGTGCAAAGCTTGTCGGCTTTACCGACAACGATCAATACCAGTTTGAATCATCCAGGGCAATCGAAAACGGAAAATTCATGGGACTCGTGCTTGACCAGGAGAACCAGGCCCGACTTTCAAAAGGCCGCATTGAAAAATGGGTCACCGCGCTAAAAAAAGAACTTGACATCGGCTAATTCTCTTTTTTTATTCAGACAGGATCACACCGGGATCCCTCCACGAATAAAGGCCGGCATCCGGAATAGAACATAATGAACTCAAAATGGTCCGGAAATTTTCGGATGCACGGTGACAATCTCACAGAAACGACAAACTCCAATTGTCCTATAGTTGATATTATGATAAATAATAGAATTTAAAAAAAGAGGGGATGTCTCCCCGCTTTTTTTATTTCAGATCTTCGAGTTTCTTATTGACTTCATCAAACTTGTCCATCATCTTCAACCGATAATACAATGTTTTCAGCGATTCGAGCGAGTATGTATCTTCGGCATTGATCTCAGAGGCTTTTTCCATATATGGTATGGCTTTTCTGAAATCCTCATCGGCTTTGTTTTTTTCGGTTTCGTATTTTTCCGGCTGGTTTGACGGCACGGCGTTGGCCGTTTCCAGTTGCCTTACCCCCTGGTTATAATAAATTGCCCCAAGGTTATAGTAGGCATCGAAATAATCCTGTTTCAGTTCGATGGCTTTTTCATACGCGATGATGGCATTGTCTTGTTGTCCGATTTTATCGTACAGCGATCCGCGGGCAAAATAGAATGATGCGTTTTCCGGATCCTGGTTGATTGCCAGGTCCAGATATTTCATGGCATCATCTACTTTATTGGCATTCAGATAGATATTGATCATCAGCACCAGGATTGCGCTGTTTTCAGGATATTTTTCGAAGCCTTCATTCAGTGTCGTTAACGCCTGTACCGTGTCCTGCATGTTGATGTAACTGGAAGCGATCAGTTCGTAAGTACGTGCTCCGTTATATTCGTATTTTGCCGCTTCTTTATAGAATTTCACGGCTTCTTCATATTTTTCCGCATTGTAAGCGGCTAATCCGGCATTGAAAATGATCACCGTATCGACAGCAGCGCCTTTGTCGGCCTCCTGCATCAACGGAAGTCCTTCGATCTCCAGAATACTTTTGAATGATGCCAGCGCGGCTTCATATTTATTCTCACCAAATGCCTTTACGGCCTGATCCGTGAAATCGGAAACCAACAACGTCAGACTGATTTTCACCGCGTTGGCGTTTTTCCCTTTTTCATCCAGCTCGAGGGCCTTTTTGTATGATTCCAGAGCTGTACCGAGCGGATCAGTGGCCAGTTTTTTTACATTGGCGTCTTTTGACTGGTAAACCGCACGGTAAATATCTCCCCGGACTTCCCAGGTCTTCGGCCAGTCAATGGATTTCTCCGCTTTGTCATTTTTCGGATCAATCGCCTCGTTAATTGCTTCCAGCGCTTTGTCCAGTTTCTGTGAATCTTTTAACGTTTGTGCACTGGCAACCTTGCCTTTTTGGGCATATGCACCTGCCACAGCTATTAAAAAGGTAATTAACAAAATAGTTTTCTTCATCATCGTGTCAATTTAGGATATTTTTTACTACAAATTTAAATCTTTTCATTTCACCTGCAAATTGTGTACCGATCGGCTATTCGTCCGTATCGTCCTGTTCCTCAGCCAGGCTATCACGATTCATTTCATCGTTATTCTGTTCTTCGGTCATTTCATCGAGATCAACCTCGTCGTTTTCCTCTGTGTCCACTCGGGCAATGGAAGCGATCGCATCATCTTCTTTCAGATTAATGAGCCGGACGCCCTGGGTTGCTCTCCCCATCACACGGAGATCAGAAATCGGCAATCGAATGGTCAACCCTTTTTCGGTAATGATCATTAAATCATTGGAATCGGCGACACTCTTCAGGGTGATCAGGTTCCCTGTTTTCTCTGTGATGTTGATGGTCTTCACCCCTTTCCCGCCACGGTTTGTAACCCGGTAGTCGCTGATGGAGGAACGTTTTCCATATCCTTTTTCAGACACCACCAGCACGTCTTCCGATTCATTTTCAACCGATATCATCCCCACCACTTCATCCTGGTCGCTGCCCAGCGTGATCCCTCTTACGCCTGAGGCTGTCCTGCCTATCGCACGGACGATCTTTTCGTGAAAGCGGATTGCTTTGCCCGATCTGACGGCAATCATGATTTCATGGTCCCCGTTCGTCAGAAGGGCTTCCAGCAACCGATCCCCTTCCCTGATCGTGATGGCATTGATCCCGCTTTGACGGGGTCTTGAATACGCTTCCAGCGATGTTTTTTTGATAACCCCCTTCTTCGTGCAAAGGATAATATAGTTATTATTGATATAATCGGAATCGCCCAGGGTTTTCACGTTAATATAAGCCAGCACCTGATCGTCGGCCTCTATGTTGAGCAGGTTCTGGATGGCACGGCCCTTGGCTGTTTTGGTCCCTTCCGGGATTTCGTACACCTTCAGCCAAAAGCACTTTCCTTTTTCGGTGAACAGCAACAGGGTGTTGTGCATCGAGGCGATGAACAAGTGTTCCAGAAAGTCTTCATCCCGCGTCTTGCTTCCTTTCGAGCCGACGCCTCCCCTGCCCTGGGTTTTGAAGTCGGTTAACGGCGTCCTTTTAATGTAGCCCAGATGGGAAATCGTGATGACCATATCTTCATCGGCATAAAAGTCTTCGGGATTGAATTCCTCCGCATTCGGAACGATTTCGGTTTTTCGCTTGTCGCCATACTGTGCCTTAATTTCATACAATTCGTCCCTGATGATCTGCATCCGCAGACTTTCATCTGCCAGGATCTGTTTACACCGTTCAATAAACGCCATCACATCGGTGTATTCCTGGCGCAGTTTGTCCTGTTCCAGTCCTGTTAACTGGCGAAGACGCATTTCCACGATGGCACGGGATTGAACTTCGGTCAGCGAAAAACGGTTTATCAGATTTTCGCGGGCTTCATCCGGCGTTTTTGACCCCCGGATAATGGCGATGACTTCATCAATATGATCACTGGCAATGATCAGTCCCTCAAGAATATGAGCCCTCTTTTCCGCCTGATCCAGTTCGAAGCGGGTTCGGCGAACAACCACGTCATGGCGGTGGTCTACGAAATAACGGATCAGGTCTCTCAGGTTCAACAACCGCGGTCGGCCTTTTACAAGCGCAATATTGTTGACGCTGAACGACGTTTGGAGGGGGGTATATTTGTACAGTTTGTTCAGGATGACGTTCGATAGCTCATCTTTTTTAAGATCGATAACGATGCGCATTCCCTCCCGGTCAGATTCATCATTGACGTTGGAGATTCCTTCAATTTTCTTTTCATTGACAAGGTCAGCAATTTTTATGATCAACTCCGCCTTGTTGACCATATAAGGAATTTCGGTGATCACAATACGCTCCCGTCCGTTTCCATAGGGCTCGATATGCGATTTTCCGCGAACGATGATTCTTCCGCGTCCTGTTTCGTAGGCCTCTTCGACTCCTTTATAGCCATAAATGATTCCTCCGGTTGGAAAATCGGGTGCTTTGATGATCGGGGTCAGGGCTTCCACGCTTATACTCCGGTCATCAATGTATGCCACAATCGCGTCGACCGTATCCGCCAGGTTATGAGGAGGCATGTTGGTGGCCATTCCCACGGCGATTCCGGAGGCCCCGTTCACCAGCAAAAGGGGAATCCGTGTCGGCAATACGGTAGGCTCTTGCAAGGATTCATCAAAGTTCGGTTGAAAGTCCACCGTATTTTTATCCAGGTCGCTCAACGTCACCTCGGCCATTTTGCTCATTCTGGCCTCCGTGTAACGCATGGCTGCCGGCTGGTCGCCGTCGATAGAACCAAAATTCCCCTGGCCGTCGACCAACGGGTAACGGAGCGACCATTCCTGTGCCATCCTGACCATGGCCATATAGACCGAAGAGTCACCATGAGGATGATACTTACCAAGCACTTCCCCCACGAGCCTGGCAGATTTCTTGTATGGCCGGTTTGAAAACACACCCAACTCCTGCATCCCAAATAAAACCCTGCGGTGCACAGGTTTTAATCCGTCGCGCACATCAGGCAAAGCTCTTGAAACGATCACCGACATCGAATAATCGATGTACGCCGATTTCATCTGCTCTTCAATGTTGATCTTTATAATTTTTTCGCCTTCAGCCATTTAATCCTCCTTTATCATTTTTTTTGATGTATTCCAAATTTAATGTACAAAAGTATAAAAATACTCCGAAAGACGGGAATTTTACAAGCGATTAAATCCTTCTCATGCCATGAAATGTTAACATTCTTCTGTTTAAAAATCGGTGCTTTTCAGGCAATGGGTTTTCATCATTAATACGTATTTTTAAACTTTTTAAACTGGATGGTCTGGAAAAAGAAAAATATCGGACGAAAAACATTCCCTGTCAACATTTTGGGAATAATTTTTGTTAAAAGGTACGTGACAACAAAAAAAACAGAAAAAAACTATGGATTCTCAATTCTCACCAAGGATAAAAGATGTTCTCAGTTACAGCCGGGAAGAGGCTATAAGACTGGGAAATGATCAGATTGGGCTGGAGCATATTTTTCTGGGAATTTTGAGAGATGGGGAAGGCATTGCCATTGATATGCTTTCCAAATTGGGAGTAGATTTATTGGAAGTCAAGGAAGCTGTTGAAAACATGCTTCGAACAGATAAGGAAATTGATTCTCAGGCATCCATACAACTCTTAAAATCTGCAGAGAAGGCTTTGAAGCTGGTTTACCTGGAAGCCAGAGCGCTAAACAGCCCGACCATCAGCACAGGACATTTGCTGCTTGCCCTTTTAAAGGACAAGGACAGCAGGATTGCCGCGCTATTAAACGATTTTCACGTTAACTATTATCTGCTGAAGTCAAGGCTTGAAGATTACAAACAACCTGAAGATAAGGCCGATTTTGGCGAAGACGATGATGATCTGGATGATCCGTTTTCCAAGTCAGGGCCTGCCAATCCGTCGAAAAAGGCAGGTGCTTCCAAGTCGGAGACACCGGTGCTTGACAATTTCGGCGTCGATATCACGAAGGCGGCTGAAGAAAACAGCCTGGATCCGATCGTGGGTCGGGAGAAGGAAATTGAGCGGCTGGCTCAAATCCTTTCGCGTCGGAAGAAGAACAATCCGATCCTCATTGGCGAGCCGGGCGTGGGGAAATCGGCCATTGCCGAAGGACTCGCATTGCGGATTGTCCAGAAGAAGGTATCCAGGGTGCTTTTTGACAAGCGGGTGGTAAGCCTCGACATTGCCTCTATCGTGGCGGGTACCAAATACCGCGGACAGTTTGAAGAGCGGATGAAAGCGATTTTAAATGAACTTGCCAAGGTCAACAATGTCATTCTGTTTATCGATGAAATCCACACGATTGTCGGGGCCGGGGGGGCAACCGGTTCGCTGGATGCGGCCAACATGTTAAAACCGGCTTTAGCAAGGGGTGATATTCAATGCATTGGGGCAACCACCCTCGATGAATACCGTCAGCAGATCGAAAAAGACGGCGCTCTCGAAAGAAGGTTTCAAAAGATCATGGTCGAACCCACATCGATCGATGAAACCATTGAGATCCTGAATAATATTAAGGAAAGATACGAAGACCATCACAACGTGTACTATACGAAGGAGGCGATCGAAGCGTGCGTCAAACTGACCGCCCGCTATATCACAGACCGGTTTCTGCCCGACAAGGCCATCGATGCGTTGGATGAATCCGGCTCGCGCGTTCATATTTCCAATATCAACGTGCCCGAAAGGATCGTGAAGCTGGAACAACGCATTGAGCTGACCCGGGAAGAAAAGATCAAGGCGGTAAAAAGCCAGAACTTTGAGCTTGCTGCCAGTCACCGCGATAAGGAGAAAAATCTGCTTCAGTTGCTTGAACAGGAAAAGGAAGCCTGGGAAAAAGAGCTGCTGAGTCACCGGGAGGTCGTAAATGAGGATAAAGTGGCAGAAGTGGTTGCCATGATGTCAGGTGTGCCGGTACAGCGGATCGCACAGGCAGAAGGAAAGCGCCTGATGTACATGGGGGAAAAACTAAAGGGCAGCGTAGTCGGGCAGGATGAAGCCATCAAAAAGATTGTCAAAGCCATTCAGCGGAATCGCGCCGGACTGAAGGATCCGAACAAGCCGATCGGTTCGTTTATTTTCCTCGGCCCCACCGGTGTGGGAAAAACGCAGCTTGCAAAGGTGATTGCCCAGTATTTGTTCGACAGCACCGATGCGCTGATCCGGATCGACATGAGCGAGTACATGGAGAAATTCTCCGTTTCCCGGCTTGTTGGCGCTCCTCCGGGCTATGTGGGTTACGAGGAAGGTGGTCAGTTGACTGAAAAGGTCCGCCGTAAACCCTACTCTGTGCTGTTGTTGGATGAGATTGAGAAGGCGCATCCCGACGTGTTCCATTTATTACTGCAGATGCTGGACGAAGGAAGGCTCACGGACAGCCTGGGAAGGAATATCGACTTCAAAAACACCATCATCATTATGACATCGAATATTGGTTCGCGCCAGCTCAAGGATTTTGGTGCCGGGATCGGATTCAATGCACGCAGCAAAACAGCCGTGGAAGAAACGGAACAGGCTAAATACATTGTCGAAAAAGCGCTGAAAAAAACATTTGCCCCTGAGTTTCTGAATCGGGTTGACGACGTGATCATGTTCAATTCGCTTTCAAGGGAAGATATCCAAAAGATCATTGACATTGAGCTCAAAGCATTGTATGACCGGGTGGCATCGCTGAACTACAAGCTTAAGATTTCCAGGGCTGCCAAAGAATTCATCGCTGAAAAAGGGTATGACAGTCAATACGGGGCGAGACCGCTCAAGAGGGCCATCCAGAAATACCTGGAAGACGAAATGGCAGAAGTAATCATACGGGCGTCAATCTCGGAGGGAGATACCGTTTCGATCGGGTTTGACAAGAAAAACGAAAAAATCAAAATCCGCATCCTCGGCACGCCTCAAAACGCGTAGACTGGCCATTCATTTGCCAAGATAACGGATCGCCATCAGGCTGATGTCGTCGGCCTGAGGCGTTTTGCCGCGAAATACCTCGAGGCTCGTCAGCAGCCTGGAAACCACCTCCCGGGATGAAAGGTCCATCATGTTGCTGATGTTTTCTGCAAGACGTTCCGTTCCGTAGAAATGATCCTGCGCATCTTTGCAGTCGGTTACCCCGTCTGTATACAGAACGATCATGTCACCCCGGCGCAAAACGATGGTATCGCCGCGGTACGACTTGTTCGAGTAGACCCCGATCGGGAGGCCATGCGTATGTTCGAGCATGACCAACTGCCTGTCGGACCTGACAACAAACGGGTAATTATGGGCCGCGTTGCAGTAATTCAGGATGCCGTTCTGAATATCAAGAATGCCCAGGAACAGCGTCAGAAAATGCTGATTGGAGTTTTGGCGGCTGAGTTCTTTGTTCACTTCGCTGATCACCTGTTTGGCCGACAGGATGGTCGCCTTGTTTTTGATCATGGTATGGGCCACTGCCATAAACAATGCCGCCGGAATACCTTTTCCCGAAACGTCGCCCATGGCGAAAAGCAGGTGATTCGGATCAATAAAGAAATAGTCGTACAGATCGCCGCCGATGCTTTCGGCCGGGTGAAGTGACGCGTACAGGTCAATCTCATGATGCCCGTCAAGCGCCGAAAAATTGTCCGGGATCATGACCGACTGAATTTCTTTGGCCGATTTCAGGTCTCTTTCATATTTACGTCTGTCCTTTTTGTTCTGATTCTGCTCCGTGATATAGACTGAATATTTTTGCTGCAACTCCAGCAAACTGTCAGCCAGCAATTCAATTTCATTTCTGGGCTTTTTTTTGGATCTTTCGCCAAAAGTAAAGAGACGGATGGACTCCACAATATTTGACAACGGGATAAGGGTACGGCGAAAAATAAAAATGATCAGTAACAGGATGACGATCAGTCCGGTCACCGACACGATAATCATTTCCTGCAAAAGCTTGTCCAGGTCCGGCTGACTGATGATCGTCCCCGCGATGTTCCGGATTAGTACCTTTTTGCTGAAGTCATAATTCAGAAACACGATCACGGCCAAAACCAGCGTAATGGCAGTCAGGATAGACAGACTGAGCTGAAAGGTAATGCTTCTTTTGTTCATCGTTGTGTCTCTCTGAAAGGTAATCCAATTTACAAAAAAAGTCGCTACCAGAAAATACCCATTCCCCGGAAAATAAAAAAACCGTCCAGCCGGCGGTTTTTTTATCTTCATCTCCGCAAACGCGGGAATTTTCTTTCAAATATCCTCGTTTCTGCCGGGATCGTCAGGTGTTCATGGCACCGCACACCTGGATCACCTGTCCGCTCACGTACGACGACAGATCGGAAGCAAGGAAGAGTGCGACTTTGGCCACCTCATCGGGCGTTCCGCCCCGTTTCATTGGGATATTGGCTTCCCACGCCTTCCGGGCGTCTTCCGGAATTTGCGCGGTCATTTCCGTGATAATAAAGCCCGGGGCGATGGCATTACTGCGAATACCCCGTGATCCGAGTTCTCTGGCAATCGATTTGGTGAACCCGATAATCCCCGCCTTGGAGGCCGAATAATTCGCCTGGCCGGCATTTCCGCTGACACCCACCACCGAGCTTAAATTGATGATCGAACCATTCCGCTGTTTCAGCATGATTTTCTGCACAGCCTTGGTGAAGTTAAACACGGATTTCAGGTTGACGTTGATGACCGCGTCCCACTGTTCTTCGGTCATTCTCATCAGCAAGGTATCTTTGGTGATACCGGCATTATTGACCAGAACATCAACCTGCCCGAATTCGTCAACGATTTTATTGACCACTTCTTCGGTTTGACCGAACAGCGCGGCATTTGAGGCATAGCCCTTTGCCTTCACTCCCCTGGAGCTCAGCTCGGCTTCGGTAGCCTTCATGTTCTCATCTTCAAAAAGATCAGTGAAAGCAATATTGCAACCTTCTTCCGCGAATTTCAGTGCGATTGCTTTGCCAATGCCCCTTGAGGCACCGGTAATAATTGCTGTCTTACCATCAAGTAGTTTCATGTTTCTATGATTTATTTTGCGTTTCAAAGATACTTTTTTTAGGCCAAAAACGCTTCCAGTTTCATTAAAACCTCTCCTGCCCTTCCTTTCAGGTAAATGTCGGTAATATCACCAGTGAAAGACGATCTCTCAGGATTGATTTCGATAATGGTGGCACCGTGCCGTTTGGCCGTGATGGGAACATAAGCAGCCGGATATACTTCACCTGTTGAGCCCACCACCAGGCAGACCTCTGCTTGATTCGAATCATCAAATGAGCAGGAATATGCCTGTTCCGGAATGCCCTCCCCAAAGAAAACAAAGTCAGGCTTCAGGATGGACTGATCAAATTGGCACAAGGGGGGAATCACATTCAGGTCAAATTCATTGACCTGATACTTTCTGCCGCAGCTCAGGCAAACGAGCTGTTTGGAGTTACCATGGAATTCCCTGACAACATGGCTTCCTGCTTCCTGATGTAAATGATCGATATTCTGCGTAACGACAGAATTCAAAAGCCCCTTTTCTTCCATCCGGGCCAGCGCCAGATGGGCATTATTGGGTTTAGAACCGGCAAAAAAATCATAAAATATCTCACGGATATAGATCCAGCATGTGGCCGGATCGGACAGGTAATAATCAATATCAAGTACTTTTGGATCATATTTGTTCCACACGCCATGTTCTCCGCGAAAAGGAGGAATGCCGCTCTCCACCGAAATTCCGGCACCGGTAAAGGCAAT
>CAZANK010000004.1:0-16924 GCA_964486235.1 uncultured Prolixibacteraceae bacterium
AGGATCACAGCCAGGTAACCTGTAAAAGCAGACCGTTTCATGGTCAGTGGTTTTTAATCTCCTAAAGTTAGGAATTTTTTTAGACTTTCCTCACCCTGAAAACAACATCATCCTTCACGATCTGCGCTTTTAATAAACAACCACAAGTAAAACACTGAACAAACAGGATGATTCGCCTTTTTACGTCCAGCCGGTTTGTCCCAAAATGGGACAAGAAGCGTGCCAATACGAGGGGAGGCACGGCCAGTCAACCACAAAAAAAGCCTGCCATAAAAATGACAGGCGCGATGTTTATGCTATCCGGTACTATTCAGCCTGTGAAATTGCTTCAACCGGGCAAACTTCGGCACAAGAACCACAATCCGTGCAAATGTCCGCATCAATTTTATAAATATCGCCTTCAGAAATTGCTTCTACGGGACATTCGTCAATGCAGGTTCCACATGCAATGCACTCATCTGAAATTACATAAGCCATAACACTATTTTTTAGTTAGAGATTCTGTCAGCAAAAGTACAAAGTTTACCAGAAAATAAAATACCTCCGCGTAATTTTTCCGCAGAATTATAACCTTTTGGACTGAAGTGGGCTTTCAGCAGCGCTCTTCCCGGCCGCTTCCTCATAATAGCGACACACGGAAGTTAACCCGCATGACTGACATTTGGGTTTCCGGGCCACACACGTATACCGTCCGTGCAGGATCAGCCAGTGGTGAGCCAGGGGAATCAGTTCTTGCGGAAAATGGCGCATGAGTTGCTTTTCCGTTTCCAGCGGGGTTTTGGCGTTGGTCGTCAGGCCAATCCGCGCCGCCACGCGAAAGACATGCGTATCCACGGCAAACGCCGGCTTTTCATAAACCACCGCAGCGATCACATTCGCGGTTTTCCTGCCCACACCGGGCAGTTTCTGCAGTTGATCAAGACCGTCCGGCACCACTCCCTTAAACTCCGTGATTAACATCCTGGCCATTCCAACCAGGTGCCTGGCCTTGTTATTGGGATAGGAACAGGAACGGATGTAATCATACACTTCAGCCGGTTCAGCCTCCGCAAGGGCCGCCGGGCCGGGAAAACGCCTGAACAGGTCGGGCGTGATCTGATTGACCCGCTTATCGGTGCACTGGGCCGATAAGATCACGGAGACCAGAAGCTCGTAAGGATTCGTGTACTGCAACTCCGTTTCGGCAACAGGCATGGTTCTCCGAAAATACTCGATCACCTTTTGATAGCGTTCACTCTTTTGCATGTTTTTTCCGTAACATAATGATACAAAAATAACAAAATCGTCTTGAAAACAAATGCCGGTGAAAAGGATCATCGATAAAAGAGCCTTCACGATGCGTCATGCGTGAAAAAAGGAGCAAGAGAACCGCGAACAGTCCTTCCGTGAGTCAAATTATTTCTAATTTTACCAAAAAAAATGATTCCTTATCTCCAGGCAGAACGAATTTCAAAAAGGTATGCCGAAGACATGCTCTTCGAAAACATCTCTTTCACCATTTTTAAAGATCAAAAAGTAGGGCTGATCGCAAAGAATGGCGCGGGAAAATCGACCTTGATGGAAATTCTGGCCGGGAACGACTCGCCCGACAGCGGAAAGGTCACACGGACCAATGATATCAAGGTCGCTTACCTAAAACAGAATCCGGTTCTTGACCCGGAACTGACCGTTCTGGAACAGGCGCTAAAGTCGGATAACCCGGTACTCGGGCTCATCCGTGAGTTCGAGTCGGCCGTCAAACACAACGATCAACACGGGGTATCCCGGTTAAGTCAGAAGATGGAAGAACTTCATGCCTGGGATTTTGACGTGCGGATAAAACAAATCCTGGGACAACTGAAGATCGACCTGTTTGACCAAAAAGTAGGCGAATTGTCGGGCGGACAGCAAAAACGGCTGGCATTGGCCAACATGTTAGCCAATGAACCCGATTTGTTACTGCTTGACGAACCGACCAACCACCTGGACCTGGAGATGATCGAATGGCTCGAAAATTATCTGGAAAAATCAAAGTGTACCCTTTTTATGGTCACACACGACCGGTACTTTCTGGACCGCGTGTGTCACGACATGATCGAGATCGACGAAAATCAGGTTTATTCCTATCAGGGCAATTACAGTTATTTCCTTGAAAAGCGGCAGGAGCGGATCGAACAACAGCAGGCGTCGGCCGAAAAGGCCAAAAACCTTCTCCGGACAGAACAGGAATGGATGAGAAGAATGCCTCAGGCCAGAGGTCATAAAGCAAAGTATCGCGTCGATCAGTTTTTGGAACTGAAGGAAAAAGCCGGTTACCGGCGGAAGGATGAAAACCTGGAACTTGGTATTTCTTCATCCCGCATGGGGAGTAAGATCATTGACCTTCACCATGTTTCCAAAGCTTACGGAGGCCTGACGCTGATCGATGATTTTTCCTACCGGTTTTCACGCTTTGAAAAAACCGGAATTATCGGGAAGAACGGCTCCGGGAAATCGACATTTCTGAATGTGCTGACCGGCGCCATTCCACCCGACAAAGGGATCGTCGAAACCGGACAGACCATTAAAACAGGCTACTACCGGCAGGAGGGGATCGACTTCAAGCCGGAAGAGCGGGTAATTGACATCGTCCGAAACATCGCGGAGGTCATTCCGTTCGAAGACGGAACAAGAATGACTGCCAGTCAACTGCTTACCAGGTTTCTCTTTCCGCCGGAAATGCAATACAGCCTGGTCGAAAAACTCAGCGGGGGTGAACGAAGAAGGCTCTACCTGTGTACCATCCTGATGCAGAATCCCAACTTCCTGATCCTCGACGAGCCCACAAACGATCTGGATATCATGACGCTGGGCGTTCTCGAAGATTACCTCGCCAATTTCAGGGGATGTGTGATCATTGTTTCGCACGACCGGTTTTTCATGGATGAAATCGTGGATCATCTGTTTGTTTTTGAAGGAAACGGACAGATCACGGATTTCCCGGGAAACTATTCCATGTACAGGGAAAGTCAGGTGGAAAAGAACGGGAAACCTGATAATCCGGATAATACGCCCAAATCAGCGCCGGTCAGACAACGCAATACGCCGCCCAAACTCAGCTTTAAAGAAAGAAAAGAGCTGGAGGGCCTGGGAGAAGAAATCGGAAACCTCGAAAATGAGAAGACTGCACTCATGGAAGCGCTGAACTCCGGACTCCTGCAGCATGATGAATTAATGCAAAAAAGCGAGCGGTTTTCCGCGTTGACCGCCGAGCTGGAGGATAAAGAAACGCGCTGGCTCGAATTGGAACTGAAGAGCTGTGAATCGTGAGCCATGAGCTGTAAGTAAAAAGAATCTTTGAACTTTGAACTTTGAACCGGAATAACCCTTTAACCATTTTCCCATGTCACTTCAGTTAAAAAACCGGCACTTCCTAAAACTTCTCGATTTCAGCAGAGAAGAAATTGACGGGCTGCTTCAGATGGCAGCCACATTAAAAAAAGCCCGCCGGGAAGGAACGGAAAAACAACACTTAAGAAACAAAAAGATTGCACTGATCTTTGAGAAGACATCCACACGCACCCGGTGCGCCTTTGAAGCCGCCGCCTGCGATCAGGGCGCCTGCGTCACGTATCTTGGCCCTGCCGGATCACAAATCGGAATGAAGGAGTCGATGAAAGATACAGCCCGCGTGTTGGGGCGCATGTACGACGCCATCGAGTACCGGGGTTACGGACAAAACCTGGTGGAAGAACTGGCCAGGTATGCCGGTGTTCCCGTATGGAACGGCCTGACCAACGAATTTCATCCCACCCAGGCGCTGGCCGACCTGCTGACGATGAAGGAACATGCCGCCAAACCGCTGCAAGAGGTAAAACTCTGTTTTTTGGGCGATGCCCGCAACAATGTCGGTAATTCACTCCTGGTTGGCGCGGCCAAAATGGGAATGGATTTCAGGGCAGCAGCGCCGCCGAGGTGCTGGCCGGATGACGAGCTGGTCCACACGTGCCGTGCGATCGCCCAAACCACCGGCGCAAAAATAACGATCACGGACCAGCCGGATGAAGCGGTGCAGGACTGTGATTTTCTTTATACCGACGTCTGGGTTTCCATGGGTGAACCCGCCGGCCTGTGGGCAGAACGGATCGAACTGCTGCTTCCCTTCCGGATTGACCAACACCTGATGCGGCAGACCGGCAACCCGGATGTCAAATTTATGCACTGCCTGCCAGCGTTTCACAATCTGGAAACAAAAGTCGGCCGGGATATTTACGCGCAGTTTGGACTGGAAAGCATGGAGGTGACCGACGATGTCTTTGAAAGCCGCGCGTCGGTCGTTTTCGATCAGGCAGAAAACCGGCTCCATACCATCAAGGCCATCATGGTCGCCACTCTTGGAGAACCGTAAATTCAATTTGACGCTTCAGTGAAAGCCTTCACCGTTTTTTCCGTTCTCCGGTCTCCGTTTCTTGTCTTACGACGCCCTCCTACTCACGACTCAAAAAAGTCATTTCCCTTATCATCGACAATGATAAAGGCCGGGAAATTTTCGACGCGAATCTTCCGGACGGCCTCCATGCCCAATTCTTCAAAATCGACGATTTCGACCGACTTGATGCTTTCCTTCGCCAGGATGGCCGCAGGTCCGCCGATAGACCCCAGATAAAAGCCGCCATACTTTTTACAGGCATCGGTAACCTGTATGGAGCGGTTTCCTTTGGCCACCATGATCATCGATCCGCCCAGGCGCTGGAACTGGTCCACATACGAATCCATCCGTCCCGCGGTCGTCGGGCCGAAGCTGCCCGACGGCATCCCCCTCGGCGTTTTTGCAGGTCCGGCATAATAAACCGGATGTCGTTTGAAATAATCAGGCATCGGCTTGCCTTCATCGATCATTTGTTTGATCCGGGCATGGGCGATATCCCTTGCAACGATCAATGTTCCCCTTAAGTTGAGGCGTGTCTTGACCGGATGCTTTGAAAGCTCAGCCAACACCTCATTCATGGGGCGGTCCAGGTCAATATCGACCGGGGCAGCCAGCTCCGGGGCACGTTCGGGCAGGAATCGTGCCGGATTTTTCTCCAGTTCTTCGATAAAAATGCCCTCTTCCGTAATTTTCGCCCTGATGTTCCGGTCAGCGCTGCAACTGACGCCAAGCCCAACCGGGCAGGAGGCCGCATGGCGCGGCAACCGGATCACCCGTACATCATGAACAAAATATTTTCCGCCAAACTGGGCACCGATCCCGCTATCCTGACAAATCTTCAACACTTTTTCTTCCCACTCGATATCCCGGAAAGCCTGACCGCCTTCATTCCCATGCGTGGGCAAGTGGTCGTAATACCCCGCCGAGGCTTTTTTGACAGCCGCAAGCGTAGCTTCGGCTGATGTTCCGCCGACGACCAAGGCCAGGTGATAAGGCGGACATGCCGAAGTCCCAAGGTCCCTGATCTTTTCCCGGACAAAGCGGATCAGCGCCTCTTCGGTCAGCAGGGCCTTCGTTTGCTGATAGAGAAATGTCTTGTTGGCCGATCCGCCACCTTTGGTGATGAACAAAAACTCATAGCTGTTTCCCTGCTCCGCGTAAAGGTCGATCTGGGCCGGCAGGTTTGTGCCCGTGTTCTTCTCATCGAGCATCGTCAGGGGAACCACCTGCGAGTACCGCAGGTTGCGGTCTTTATAAATGTCATAGACACCCCTGGACAGGTGGAGCGCATCGTTCACCCCGGTCCAGACATTCTCCCCTTTTTTCCCGATCACGATCGCTGTGCCGGTATCCTGGCAGGTCGGCAGTTCCCCCTCGGCCGACACGACCTGGTTGACCAGCATGGTGTGCGCGACAAACCGGTCGTTGTCGGTTGCCTCCGGATCATCGAGGATGTTCCTCAACTTTTCTAGGTGAGCAGGCCTCAGGTAAAACGACACATCGGCAACCGCCTCCCTGGCAAGCAGTTCCAGTCCTTCGGGAGCCACTTTCAGGATTTTCCGCCCGTCCAGTTCAACGACAGACACGTGTTCACGGGTCAGCAACCTGTAACGGGTGGTATCTTTTTCGATCGGAAAAGGTTTTTGGTAAAAAAATGAAGACATAGCTGTATCCTGTTTAATTTAATTCCGGTTCTGTATACACGTCTGCAAAGATACAGAATCATCCATAAACTGTCGGAAGCATTCCCTGTAATTTCGCCACACGTAAGAATAATTTTACAGCCTTCCCTCCCCTTCACGCATGATGATCCGGAGTACCCGTCTCGTTCTCATGGTGATCTTATACCGGTCGTCCATGCGCTTTCCGGTGATCCACACCACGTTCTTTCCGCTGTAAAGGATCCAGACCGATTCTTTTTCCGGGATCGACATTTTTTCATCGACAAAAAAGTCGCTGATTTTCTTAAAACCCGACATTCCCAGCGGCTGAAAATATTCGCCCGGCTCCCACTTTTTCAGGATCAACGGAAACTGCAACAGGTCATAATCGACATCGGCAACCCATGGGCTGCGGGAAAAGCGGAAACCGGCATCCCGCTGAAGTTGTTCAAAACGAAGGGAAACCGGTTGCGAAACCGCTGTACTGTTTTCGTCAATATAGAAACGCGAAGGACGCTCTTCTTCCCTCGGCGTCAGGATAAAATGATCACGGTCTTTCACAATCCGGTGTGTCTGTGAAAAAAAAGTCTTCCCGGCTTCGGACTCCAACGAATTTGCGATCTCCTTGATCTGCTGAGGATTAAACCCAAACGGGTAAAGCAGTTCAAACAGCATTGAATTCAACGGCCGGAGCATTTTCAATTTCTTAATCGGAAACCGGTAGTTGGGCCCGGATTGTTCGGTCACCGTTTGTCTGATCTCATCCATACGCTGCTGGTAGATTTGTGCCGTCTCCTTCAGGATGGACGCCGTTCTGACAGCGTTTTTCCGGAATGCCGGATTCATCTG
Source organism: uncultured Prolixibacteraceae bacterium (assembly GCA_964486235.1). GTDB lineage: Bacteria > Bacteroidota > Bacteroidia > Bacteroidales > Prolixibacteraceae > JBCFBK01. The sequence goes on from CAZANK010000004.1 coordinate 6,898, forward strand.
CTCAAACAAGGGGATGATCTGATGGCGGATGACATTTCGCTGGTAAAGCAATTCATCGTTGCTTGAGTCATCCTGATAACGCAGATGATGCCCGGCAGCGTGTGAGGATTTCCCCGCGACCGGCAAACAGCAACGGACGGATGATCTTTCCGTTTTTAGGCTGGATGCCCGAGAGTCCGCGGATGCCGGTTCCCCGGCTCAGATTAATCAGCATGGTCTCGATCAGGTCATCCAGATGGTGCGCCGTTGCGACATATTGAAAAGACAGTTGATCGAGCAGTTCAAAGAACCAGTCGTATCGCAAGCTCCGGGCAGCCATTTCCACAGACACGCCGGTCAGCACGGCATACTCCCTCGTGTCAAAATGCTTCACGTAGAGTTCAATCCCGCTTTCCCCGCAATAATCCCGAAGAAATACCTCTTCCGCGTCCGACTCAGCGCCTCTCAAATGAAAATTACAGTGCGCCACCACAAAATCCCCGTTCATCCGCCGGAACAGATCAAGCATCACCATCGAATCGACTCCCCCGCTCACGGCCAGGATGACCTTGTCGCCGGGCTGAAACAGGTTTTCTGTCCTGATATATGACCGGATGGCATTGATCATGATCGTCCGGCAACTTTTTCAGCAATACGAACAATGACTTCCACGGCTTTGATCATGGAATTCACCGGGATATATTCATACGGTCCGTGAAAATTGTGGCCGCCGGTAAAAATATTCGGACAAGGTATACCCTTAAAGGATAATCCTGCACCGTCGGTTCCGCCACGAATCGCCCTGATCTTTGGGAGGATGCCGGCATCGCGCATCGCTTCTTCTGCCAGATCGACAATATCGCTTACCGGCTCAATTTTTTCGCGCATGTTGTAATACTGATCCTCCACATCGATCTGAATGGCACCTTCGCCAAACTCATCGTTCAGGAACAGGCACGCCTGGGTCAGCATCTGCTTGCGGGCCTCGAACAGTCCCCGATCATGATCACGGATCAAGTAAGTGATCTCTGTTTTTTCGACGCGTCCGTCAAATGAAACGCAATGGAAAAATCCTTCCCGCTTTTCCGTATGTTCAGGCCGTTGTTCTGCCGGGAGCATACGGTTGAGCTTATGGCCAACCTGGATGGCGTTGATCATCTTGTTTTTGGCATATCCCGGGTGTACACTTCGCCCCTGGATGGTGATGGTTGCCACGGCCGCATTAAAATTCTCATACTCGAGTTCACCGACTTCACCGCCATCGAGGGTATAGGCAAACGCCGCTCCGAACTTTGCCACGTCGAAATTGTCAGTGCCTCTTCCAACCTCTTCATCAGGCGTAAAGCAAATACGAATTTTTCCATGACTGATTTCCGGATGCGCAAGCAGGTATTCCATGGCTGTGACGATCTCGGCAACCCCTGCCTTGTCGTCAGCCCCAAGCAAAGTGGTCCCATCTGTGGTAATGATTTCCTGTCCGCAATAGTTCTCCAGTTCGGGAAACTGTTCCGGAGATAAGGTCAGTTGGTCATTCAGCCTGACCGCCCCCCCGGAGTAAAGCCTCTGCTGAGGCTTCACCAGTTCACCCGGAAAATCAGGACTGGTGTCAATATGGGCGATAAAACCGACAACAGGAGCGGGATGGCTGCAATTGGCCGGGAGCGTGGCCATCACATACCCATGCTTGTCCTTTTCAACATCCTGCAAGCCAATTTCTTTCAATTCATCTGCCAGTTTTTCCGCGAACACCTGCTGCCGCGCCGTGGTTGGAGATGTTTTGCTCTTCGGATCAGAAGTCGTGTATTCTTTGGCATACCTTATAAACCTGTCAATTACTTTATCCATTTTTTTTATAAAAATAAGAAAAGCAGTCCAAACTGACTGCTTCTGCTTTCGGTAAAATCTTTTTAGTTTTTATACCTGCCGTATTGTCCGAAAATCTGAGAATCTGAGAATCTAATAGGCCTGGGCAAACAACACCCGCTGACCGGAAGGTTTTCCGGAATAGACACAGGTTCCTTCCTCTTTTTCCCCGTCAAAGGGAATACACCGGATCGTCGCCTTCGTTTCTTCCTTGATTTTCAGTTCAGTTTCGGTCGTACCATCCCAGTGGGCCAGAACAAAACCGCCCTTCGTCGTCAACACGTCCTTAAACTCGTCCCAGGTATCTGCTTTCGTGGTATGCTGTGCCCTGAACTCTTCTGCCTTCCTGAAGATATTTGCTTGAATGTCCGTCAACAGATCCGCGACAAACTGATCGATATTTTCGAGCGACGCAACCACCTTCTCCAGGGTATCACGACGGGCAACTTCGACCGTACCGTTTTCGAGGTCACGCGGACCGATTGCGAGCCTGACCGGAACCCCTTTCAGCTCATATTCCGCGAATTTCCATCCTGGCTTTTTGTTATCCAGATGATCATACTTGACGGAAATGCCCCGGGCTTTCAGTTTAGGAATAATCTGATCCACTTTTTCCGAAATATTTGCAAGCTGGTCCATATTCTTGTAAATCGGGACGATCACCACCTGATATGGCGCCAGCCGGGGCGGCAAAACCAGTCCGTTATCGTCGGAGTGCGCCATGATCAGCGCACCCACCAGCCGGGTTGAAACCCCCCAGCTTGTTGCCCATACATAATCTTCGACACCTTCCTGGTTGGTAAACCGGACATCAAAAGCACGGGCAAAATTCTGACCGAGAAAATGCGACGTCCCCGACTGCAGCGCTTTCCCGTCCTGCATCAATGCCTCGATACTAAACGTTTCCAGCGCGCCTGCAAACCGTTCGTTTGGCGACTTGGCACCCTTGATGACCGGCAAAGCCATAAAGTTCTCCACAAAACCGGCATACACGTTGATCATCCTTTCTGTTTCCTCCAGCGCCTCCTGACGGGTGGCATGGGCCGTATGGCCTTCCTGCCACAAGAATTCGGCCGTTCTCAGGAACAGGCGGGTGCGCATTTCCCAACGGACCACATTGGCCCACTGGTTGCATAAGATCGGCAGGTCACGATAGGACTGGATCCAGTTTTTATACGTGTTCCAGATGATGGTTTCCGAGGTTGGCCGAACGATCAATTCTTCTTCCAGTCTGGCTTCCGGGTCCACGACAACCCCTTTCCCGTCGGGACTGTTCTTTAACCGGTAATGGGTCACAACGGCGCATTCCTTGGCAAATCCTTCCACATGGTCGGCTTCCCTGCTGAAAAACGATTTCGGGATGAACAACGGAAAGTACGCGTTCACATGTCCTGTTTCCTTAAACATCCGGTCAAGTTCGGCCTGCATTTTTTCCCAGATGGCATAACCATAAGGTTTGATGACCATGCACCCGCGGACGACCGAATTATCGGCCAGATCAGCCTTCACAACCAGATCGTTATACCACTGTGAATAATTTTCACTTCTTGGAGTCAATTCTTTCGCCATCTCTTTTTGATTTGGTATGGTATTTGCTTTTTATTCCGTGTTCAATTTTGACGATGCAAAGTAAGTAAATTTATTTTTTAACTGATAAAGGAGACTCAATTATGAAATTAAAGGTTACATTATTCCCAGCAATAGCAGCCATGCTTCTCCTGGGTGCGTGTACCACGGGGTCATACGTTACAGGTAGATACGACGACATCTACTTTTCCCCGGGAGATGTTCCTCCGCCGGTTGTTGCAGAACAGCCCGTCCCGGGCAGTTCAAGGCAGGCTGTTGAATCAGAACAACTGGTTATCAGCAATCGCTCAGACAACGAAAATCATATTTTCAGAACTGATGATCCCCAGGCTGATGCGCACGTGTATGATATGGAGGGGATGGAATTGGTAGGATCAGACACCACGTATGTGGATGAGGAAGATGGCAGTACCACCATCATCAACAATTACTACGACGCTGATGACATTAATTTTGCCTACCGTATTAACCGGTTTCACCGTTACCCCTTCTATAGTTCGGTTTTCTGGGATCCGTGGTATTATGACCCGTTTTATTATCCTTCCTATTCATGGGGATACTACGATTACTGGTGGCCGGGAAGCTCTTTATGGGTTGGCTACGGCGGGTTTGGTTTAGGCTGGAATTGGCATTCCCCATACAGCTATTGGGGGTATCCGTATAGCTATTGGGGCAACCCCTACAGCTACTGGGGTTATCCCGGCTATTACCCCTATTATCCTTATCATCACGGGGGAGGCTATTATGACGACAGCGACAACTACCGGTATGGCCACAGGCGGTCTTCTTACTCAACCGTAAACCGGAACACGAGTTACGGGAGCCGCAGCGCAGGCAGCGCTTACTCCGGGACGCAGGGTACGCGGAATTCGGGTGCCACGCAATTGTCAGGCAGTTCACGCAGGAGTTCATCATCGGTTTCCGGGTCGTCAATCAGCAATGAAACGATCATGGAAAGAAGGAGAACGTCATCGGGTTCGGCGGTGAGTCCGTCGGGACGCCGAAGCGTGTCCGGCGCCGAAAGCAGGACAACAACTCCCGCCGTCAGCACAACAACAGGTGCCAGTTCAAGGAGGAGCGTATCCGGAACAGGGAGCAGCCAGCTCGCGCCAGGGGTCAGATCAGTCACTGGTTCACAGGACCGTACCGGGACAACCAGCTACCAGAGGGGTTCGGTTTCGTCGCAGAGCAGGACTTATACGCCCAGCTACAGCAAGCCCAGGGCGGTAACGCGTTCGAGCTACAACAACAGTTACAACAGGTCAGGGAGCAAAGGAACATCGACCCCCGGGACAACGCAAGGTTCTTCGCAACCGAACACCCGGAGCACTTACCGGTCAAACACGTCTTACAACAGGGGTTCAAGCAGCAGTGCCCCAACCCGCACCTATACGGCGCCAACGCGCAGCAGCAACAGCAGTTACCGCTCGGGGAGCAGTTATACGCCCAGAAGTTCTTCCGTCAGCAGTCCGGCACCGTCAAGGTCGTCGGGCGGCAGTTCGGGCGGCGGCGCATCACGAAGCAGCGGCAGCGGACGCAGGTAAGGAACCGGTTAATTACGATTGCAGATGAACGACTGAGAAAAAGACACAAGTATCAAGACGCAAGTATCAAGACACAAGTATCAAGACTTGCACAAACTCTAATTTGAAAAAATTAACAGATGAAGAAGATTCAGTATATGATCATCCTGGTCCTGTTCGCCACGCCTGCATGGAGTCAGGGATTAACGGATGCCTTGCGGTTATCTGATTATAAGCTCAACGGGACCGCAAGGGCTACCGCCATGGGAAATGCATTTGGATCGCTGGGAGGCGATTTCACCTCGGCCAGTATTAACCCGGCAGGCATCGGTCTTTACCGCAGTAATGAGTTCGTCTTGTCGACCCGGTTCGGAGAGAATCAGGTGGATGCGGTTTATCTCAACAAGACGACAAACGAGTCCAACTTTCACCTGAGTGTCCCCAATATCGGGTACGTGGCTACCTTCTCGCCTGAGGTAAAAAACGGAAGTTCGCTGGTGAGCGTGAACCTGGGCATCGGGTACAACCGCGTGAATGATTTCAACATCAAGAAGCTGGTGAGCGGCGACAATGCCACGTCATCGATGTTGGATTTGTTTGTCAAAAACGCGAACGGGTTGGCCCCGAACAATGCTCCTTCAAACCTTGATGCCTTTTACGAACAACTGGCAGGTTATTATGAAACCGACGACGGCTACGTGGGGACGGATTTGATCTATAACAACGCAGAGGGCGCGCCACAGGGAGTGTACGGCCACGATATGCAACGGTTCCCTTATGGCGGCGATTATGAAAATTACGCGCATGGCCAGCGTATGTCATTCTCAGAAAAGGGGTGTGTCGATGAGTATATCCTGTCGGTAGCCGCGAATTTTAACCACCGGGTGTACGTAGGAGCAACGCTGGGTATACAGGATGTTTATTTCCGTGAACGCACCAGCCTGTTCGAATACGATGCCAACAGTACGATTCCCCTTCTGAAAGATTACACGTTCGACACCTATTTACGGACGACCGGAACAGGCTACAATGCCAAGTTCGGCGTCATCGTGAAGCCGGTGGACCCGTTGCGGTTGGGCGTGGCCCTGCATACGCCCACATTCTACGATCTGCACGACAGTTATTACAATGATATGTATTCGTCTTTTGACGATGGCGTCCGGCTGGAAGCTTTTTCTCCTTACGGTGATTATGACTACAAGCTGCAGACCCCGCTGAAGGCGGTTTTCAGTGCGGCGTATGTCATCGGTAAAGCCGGATTGTTAAGCGTCGACTATGACTGGGTGAATTACTCCAACATGAAATTGCGTGACGGAGGCAACGGTTATGATTTCTATGACGAGAACAGCGAGATGGATGAGGTCCTGAAGTCGGTAGGGAATCTGCACGTGGGCGGCGAGTACAGGGTAAGTGAGTATTTTAGTTTGCGGGGTGGTTTCGAATACTTCCCAAGCCCTTACAAAAAAACAGCCGATGGAATAATGCAATCCAACGGCGATGCCAAAACGCTCACCTATTCGGGCGGCGTCGGTTGGAAAGCCGGTAATTTCTTTGTTGACATGGCCTATAAACACATCAGAAATGAGAATTATCTGAACCTGTACGATGTGCCTGAAACCGCCAACCCGCAAAATTATACGTCACCAACAGCGAAGTTTAAAAACTACAGTGACTTTTTGACCTTTACCATCGGTTACAGGTTTTAATGCTTCGCAGTCCGTTTTGAAGCCAGCCTTTTTTTGATTTAGGATTTAGATGATCAGACTGAGGGGAAAGCCGGTTACACCACCGGCTTTTCTTATGCGCTCAAACCCACCGGTTCACCACAATTTGACAGGCCTTCATAAAATAAACGGATATTTGATTCTTTTCAATCTGAATTTGGAGTATCTTGTGTCCGACTTTTGAACCAATTATGGATCGTTTTAAACGTATAGATTACCATTGGGCCCGCGAAACTTTTCGCAAAGCTACCGATACCGGCAGAAGGCTCACCATTGGGGAGATGAAAACCTCGCAATGGTTACAAAAAAACCAGATCAACCTGGATTCGGTGAAAGAAATCTCACGTGATTATCCTGACCTGAGAATTTTTATTATCGGTGACGGGGAAACAGAAGGTTTCTATATTTATTCCGAAAAAAAAGAAACTTGTTTTAAATTTGAGGCGACATTATCAGAAACGCAGTAGCCTTAATTGAACAACGATGGACCAATCCTTAGAACGCTTCAAAACTTACCGTCCCCTAACTGACCAGGAAATCGAATCGTTAAAAGCCGGAAGTTGTTCCAGCGAAGAATGGAACAGGGTTTTTGTGACGCCGCGCTTCGATCCGTCCAGGTTTCACGCCACCCACTTTAGCGGAACAGTCTGTCTTGGCGAGCAGGCCGCGCAGATCACGCTCTTTGGCGGGGTTAAGAAGAATTGTGGAATCTACCATGCGCATATCCACAACTGTGTGATCGGGAACAACGTGTACATTAATCACATCAAAAACTACATTGCCAATTACACCATCGAAGATCATGTGATCATCGACAACACCGATATGTGCGCGGTGGATGGTCGTTGTTCGTTCGGGAACGGTGTAAAAGTGCAGGTGCTGGACGAAACCGGCGGAAGGAAAGTCATTATTTACGACAAGCTTTCGGCACATCTCGCCTACATCATGGCTTTTTACAAGCACCGGCACGAGGCGGTACAGGCATTGGAAGAAATGATTGAAGCCTACACCGAAAAAGTCGTTTCCGACCGTGGCGTCATTGGCCATCATTCACAGATTTTCAATTGCAGGAAGATCATTAATGTGAAGGCAGGCCCGTACACGCTTATCGACGGGGCCAGCATCCTTGAAAACGGTTCGCTGAACGGCAACCAGGATGCTCCGGTCAAAATCAGTCACGAAGCCATCCTGAAAAACTTTATCATTTCTTCCGGTTCGGAGGTATCGGACGGGACCGTCGTCGCCAACTGTTTTGTCGGACAGGGTTGCGTACTCGGGTCGCAATACTCGGCAGAGCAATCGCTCTTTTTCGCGAACTGTCAGGGGTTTCATGGCGAAGCCTGTTCCGTGTTTGCCGGTCCTTACACGGTGACGCATCATAAGTCGACATTGCTGATCGCCGGTATGTTTTCATTCTGCAATGCCGGCAGCGGTTCCAACCAGAGTAATCACATGTACAAACTCGGTCCCATTCATCATGGCATTGTTGAACGGGGATCAAAAACAACAAGCGACTCCTATCTGCTGTGGCCGGCAAAGATTGGCGCATTTACGCTGGTCATGGGTCGCCACTATAAGAATTCGGACACGTCCAACATGCCCTTTTCGTACCTGATCGAAAAGGATGACGAAAGCTGGCTCGTTCCCGGCATCAATCTCAAGAGCGTCGGGACAATCCGCGACGTCATGAAATGGCCGCGGCGTGACAGGCGCACTGACCCCTGCAAAATGGACCACATCAACTTTAACCTGCTCAGCCCGTTCACCATTCAAAAAATGAGCAACGCGGTCAGGATACTGAAACAAATCAGCCATGTTTCGGGCGAGACCACCGAAATCTTCTCTTATAACAACACGAAAATCAAAAGCAGCGCCCTGAAAAGAGGGCTGGAGTTGTACCACCATGCCATGATGAAGTTCATTGGCAATTCCATCATTACCCGCCTCAACCAGTGCCCGCTGACATCTCCCGAAAAGGTAGCCGGGTGCCTCCGGCCAAAAGACACAACCGGACAAGGGGACTGGATTGACCTGGCGGGACTGTTTGCCCCCAAAACCGAAGTCAACAAGTTGCTCACGGCCATCGAAAAGAAAAAAATGACCAGCCTGGATCAGGTGGAAGCGTTTTTCACAGACCTCCACAGCCGGTATTATGAATACGAATGGAACTGGACAGCCAGTTTTATCGAGGCGTATCTGAACAAGCCCGTGTGGACATTCACGGTTGACGAATTAATCGAAATTGTCGGACAATGGCGGGAAAGCGTCGTTTCCATCGATCAACTGCTTTATGACGACGCCAAAAAGGAATTCCGGATGGATGCGATGACCGGCTTTGGAATTGATGGCGACCAACAGATCAAACAGCAGGATTTTGAGCAGGTGCGGGGACGTTTTGAGAACAACGATTTTGTGATGGAAATCTGCAACCATATTGAAAGGAAAAGAAACCTGGGGAGCCGTGTTATTCAACAACTCAAGGAAGCACAAAAATTACCGATACTATGAGACTTATTATTCAGGATGATTATGAAAAAATGTCCAGATGGACTGCGTATTACATCGCGTGTAAAATCCGGTCAAACAAGCCGTCGGCTCAAAAACCGTTTGTCCTGGGTCTTCCGACAGGCTCATCGCCCCTCGGGGTTTACCGGGAACTGATCTCCCTGTGCCGGGCCGGGAAGGTCACGTTCAACCATGTGGTTACCTTTAACATGGACGAATATGTCGGGATCCCGAAAGATCATCCGCAGAGCTATCATACCTTTATGTGGGAAAACTTTTTCAACCATATCGATATTCAACCGGAAAATGTCAACATCCTCAACGGCAATGCACCCGACATTGAGGCAGAATGCGCCGGTTATGAACAGAAAATAAAAGAGATGGGCGGCATTGACCTGTTTTTGGGTGGGATTGGCGCTGACGGGCATATTGCCTTCAACGAACCGGGATCGTCGCTGGCTTCGCGCACCCGCGACAAGTCCCTGAATTATGACACCATCGTGGCAAATTCACGGTTCTTCAACCACGATGTGGATCAGGTTCCGAAAACGGCGCTCACCGTTGGCGTAGCCACGATCCTGGATGCCAGGGAAGTGGTGATCATTGTGAACGGACTGGGTAAAGCCAGGGCATTGAAGCACGCCGTCGAGGAGGGTATCAATCACATGTGGACGATCAGCGCCCTGCAACTGCATCAGAAAGGAATGATCGTGTGCGACGAACCGGCCACTTATGAGTTAAGAGTCGGTACTTACCGCCATTTCAAATCGCTCGAGGCGGACAACCTCAATCCCGATAAACTGCTCAACTGAAACCTGATCTGGCAAACCGAACGCCGGGAGACCA
>CAZANK010000004.1:16934-19863 GCA_964486235.1 uncultured Prolixibacteraceae bacterium
TGCTTCAATCAGTTGATCCGGTAAACTGAACGCCAGGACACAAAGGCGTGTAAAAAAACGCCACCACCGGTTTCCCGGCAGTGGCGTTTGAGCGTATTCAGTGGTCTTTTTTATTCGTTCGGAGCATAACTCATGGCTTCCAACCGCTTGTAGGAGCGGTGCCGCCACTTTGCATTTTCCTCAGCAGCCTTAAACAGTTCTGCCGCCTGTTCGGGGAAAGCTTTCCTCAGGGACGAATAGCGCACTTCACCATTCAGGAATCCCTGGAACTTACTCCAGTCGGGCTCTTTGGAATCCAGCACGAAGGGATTCTTGCCTTCGTTTTCCAACAGCGGGTTATACCGGTAAAGTGACCAGTATCCGGCCTCCACGGCATGTTTCTCTTCTTCCTGCGATTTTCCCATGCTGGCGCGCAGACCATGATTGATACAGGGAGAATATGCGATGATCAGCGAGGGGCCCGGGTACGCTTCGGCTTCGCGCAACGCTTTCAGGTATTGCACATTACTGGCCCCCATCGCAACCTGCGCCACGTAAACATATCCGTACGACATGGCGATCATACCCAGGTCTTTTTTACGGATCTTTTTGCCTGACGCCGCAAATTTGGCTACCGCTCCCACGGGAGTTGACTTGGAAGCCTGTCCGCCGGTATTGGAATACACCTCCGTATCGAGCACCAGCACATTGACATCTTCGCCCGACGCCAACACATGGTCAAGTCCACCGAAACCAATATCATACGCCCAACCGTCGCCGCCAAAGATCCAGATCGACCTTTTTACGAGGTATTGTTTCAGGCTCAGGATATCTTTGGCATAATCTGCATTGTTCCCATCCAGCACTTCAACCACCCTTGCCGAAACAGCTTTCGTCAACTGCGCGTCATTTTTTGCAGCGATCCATGCGTTGAACGCTTCTTTTTCTGCATCGCCGGCACCATTTTCAAGTACCTTTTTCATGATGCTTTCAATACGGTCGCGCTGGAAGTTTACGCCTTCGGACATCCCGAATCCATATTCGGCGTTATCCTCAAACAGCGAGTTTGCCCAGGAAGGTCCTTCTCCGCTGTTTTTGTTCTTACAGTAGGGCATCGAGGGTGCCGAAGCCCCGTAGATGGATGAACAGCCGGTCGCGTTGGTGACCATCATGCGTTCGCCAAACAACTGGGTAATCAATTTGATATAAGGTGTTTCCCCACATCCCGCGCACGCCCCTGAAAACTCGAACAAAGGCTGGGCAAACTGGGAATTTTTCACCGACTTGTCTTTTTCGACCACCGTTTCCTTGTACGTCACGTGCTTGTCCATGTAATCCCAAAGCGGAATTTGCTTTTCCTGTGTTCCCAGCGGCTTCATTTCGAGCGCTTTTGTTTTCGCGGGACAAACATCGGCACAGTTGCCGCAACCGGTGCAGTCGAGCACGGACACCTGAATCCGGAATTGCAGTCCGCCGAATTGTTTGGTCGGTGTAGCCACCCGGGTCTCGGTGCCTTCCGGCGCATTGGCCAGTTCGGTTTCATTGAGCAGGAACGGACGAATGGCCGCATGTGGACAAACATACGCGCACTGGTTACACTGGATACAGTTATCAGCGATCCATTCCGGCACATTCACCGCTATTCCCCGTTTTTCGAACGACGAGGTACCCGGCTGAAACGTGCCGTCTTCGCACCCGATAAACGCCGAAACCGGCAGACTGTTTCCCTTCTGGGCATTGATCACGTCAACAAACTTACGAATGTAGTCCGGACGATCGACTGCGGCCAGTTCATCTTCCAACATAATCTCCTTCCATTCGGCAGGAACGTCAACCTTGATCACATGCTGTCCGCCGGCGTCGACCGCGGCAAAATTCATGTTGACAATCTTTTCGCCCTTATTACCATAGCTTTTAACGATGGCCTTTTTCATCTGCTCGATGGCCATATCATAAGGAATGACGTTGGTGATCTTAAAGAACGCCGACTGCATGATGGTATTGGTGCGGGTTCCCAGTCCCAGGTCTTCTCCTAACTTTGTTCCGTTGATGATATAGAAGTTGATCTCATTCTGCGCCAGGTACCGTTTCATCTGATCAGGCAGGCGTCTTTTCGTTTCTTCTTCATCCCAAATGGAATTCAGAAGGAAAGAACCTCCCTTCTTCAGGCCTTTTAGCACGTCGTACAGGTTGATGTATGCCGGGACATGGCAGGCGACAAAGTCGGGAGTGGTGATAAAATAGGTCGACCGGATCGGGCTGTCGCCAAACCGGAGATGCGAACAGGTAAAGCCGCCCGACTTCTTGGAATCGTATTCAAAATATCCCTGACAAAACTTGTCGGTCGATTCGCCAATGATCTTGATCGAATTTTTATTGGCGCCTACCGTCCCGTCAGACCCAAGTCCGTAAAATTTAGCTTCGTAGATATTCTCGGGTGAAATCTTGATCTCTTCCTTCACCGGCAGGGATTTGAAGGTCACGTCATCGACAATGCCGATGGTAAACCCGTTCTTCGGTTCGTTTCGCTCCAGATTTTCGTACACCGCCAGGATTTGCGAGGGGGTGGTATCCTTTGATCCCAATCCGTAGCGGCCACCCACGATCAGCGGGGCATTTTCCCTGCCATAGAACAGGTCTTTCACATCCAGGTACAAAGGCTCGCCGTTTGCCCCGGGTTCTTTGGTACGGTCCAGGACAGCAATACGCTTCACGGAAGCAGGCAGGACATTCATAAAATAGCCGGCGCTGAAAGGACGGTACAGGTGAACCGTGAGCAATCCCACTTTCTTTCCCTGTTGCGCAAGATAGTCGATCGTTTCGCGGATCGTTTCCGTGACTGAACCCATGGCAATCACGATATTTTCCGCATCCGGAGCGCCATAATACGTAAACGGATGATACTCGCGGCCTGTCAGTTTTGTGATCTCCCGCATGTAATTTTCAACGA
>CAZANK010000004.1:19873-21506 GCA_964486235.1 uncultured Prolixibacteraceae bacterium
ATGTCAGGAACTGCATCATAAAATTTATTGGCCGATTCGCGGGCCTGAAAGAAGATGTCAGGATTCTGCGCGGAGCCGCGGATGACCGGATTTCCGGGGTTCAGCGCACGTGCGCGGAACGCGGCCAGCGCTTCCTGGTCGATTAACGGGATATAGGCCTCCTGACCCAGGTATTCAATTTTCTGGATCTCGTGCGAAGTACGGAACCCGTCAAAGAACGAGAGAAACGGTACGCGCGATTTGATCGTGGCAAGGTGCGAAACGCCGGCCAGGTCCATTTCTTCCTGCACCGACCCCGCGGCCAGCATGGCGAATCCGGTCTGGCGGGCGGCATACACGTCGGAATGATCGCCAAAGATCGACAGGGCATGCGCGGCCAGCGCGCGCGCGCTGACATGGAATACCGTGGGCAACAACTCTCCCGCGATCTTGTACATATTCGGGATCATCAGCAACAGTCCCTGGGATGCCGTGTAAGTGGATGTCAGCGCTCCCGACTGCAGGGCCCCGTGTACCGCGCCGGAAGCGCCGCCCTCGCTTTGCATTTCGGCCAAACGTACCGGACGTCCGAAAATATTGGTCTTTCCTTTTGCTGCCCATTCATCGACATACTCGGCCATGGTTGATGATGGCGTAATCGGATAAATACAGGCAACTTCACTAAACATGTAACTCATATATGCCGCGGCATAATTACCGTCACAGGTGATAAATTTCTTGTCTTTTGCCATTTTATAAAGTGTTATATTCAAACTGTTTATTTTTTTGTCATTCGTAAGTCAGTCGTAAAACTTTTATTTTATCTTCTATCTTGTGTCTTCATACTTGATCCATGTGCCTGTTTTTTAATCGTTGATCGTCAATCTTCCTGTTTCCCGTCTCCGGTCTCCGGTCTCCGTTCAGTATAAAAATCCAAACAGCCACAGGGGGATCACGTTTCCCTGTCCCTCTTCGATCATATCAGCCGCGGCAAAGCATGTTTCATTTACCGGCACAGTGTATTTGCCACCGATTGAAAAATCATACTTACCATCCACCTTAAAATCAGCCTTATCCGAATATTTAACATCATGCTGATAGCCAACCTGATTGTAAAAAAAGGTCGTCCGGAGATTCCGGTTGCTGATGTTCTCCGGCCCCACCGCGTAAAGAATATTGGTATCGTGCGCGTACACCAGGTCCGGCTTTTTCAACTCGCCGTTATCGCCATTCGAAAAAAGCAAATTCACCAGCCGGGCATTCTTCAAGTACCGCAGGTAATTCATAATGGTTGCCCTTGATGTCTCCACATCATGGCTCATTTTACTCACATTGGGACAAAACGGCACTTGGGCACAAACGACCTGCAACAGCTTCCTTAATTTTGGAAGGTATTTCAGTTCAATCTGGTTTAAATAGGTGACATCGATCTCCAGCGCCAGGTTGACATGCTTAAGAAGCGATTCACCGTAAAATGAGTGATTATTTAAAAAATACGGATAAAAGCCTGTTTGGAGGTATTCGTTTAAATACGCCAGCGGTTTGACCTGTCCGGTAATTTCTCCCGCGATGGCGACATGATTGGTGACGATCTCATCAAGCGTATAGCGCCTAAACCGGAAATTCCCCTTAAAATTCAAAAACTCCCTGAAGG
>CAZANK010000005.1:0-21041 GCA_964486235.1 uncultured Prolixibacteraceae bacterium
GTCGGCGAGCCCGCGAGCAACCCCCACCCCCTGTCACAGTACCTTTTCGATTTAGCTCCTTTCTTCTCTGCGCAGCTACAGCGCCCTTTAAAGCCTGTGCTGCACAAAGCAGGTCAGCGCCCGGGCAGGCGTTATACTCTCCTCCTGCGAGCTGGCTGCGCCCGTCCGGGGCTGTGCTGCGTGTTGTTGTGTGTGTTATACCTTGGCAAGCGCCTCTGCCTTGCTATACCCAGTGACGCCCTTGGTCATAAGTATGAGGAAGTCTTCTTTGGTGAAGTCTGACAGCCTGAATACTTCCTCCGGCTTCATGCCGAGTTGCTTTCCTATTTCATCAACGGTTTTGCCGGAAGCCAGTAATTTCGATACGATGTTCCTCATGGGTTCGAGCAAATGCGTACCCCTGGCACGGTTATGAGTGATAGTACCGTAAATGTTCCCGGCTTCGTCTTCAAACGACAGCAGAAATGCTTCCTTTTTTTCCCCTTTGTATGGGAGGATTATTGTAAACGGGATGGAAGGGTCGGTCGAAAAGCGCCGGTCAAACAAAATCTTGTCCTTGCATGAAAGCGTAATCCTCCCGTCCTTGACTTCGGCGGTTGAATACACGCCTATTTTCAATTGTTCGTGATCAAATTCGAGGTTAAGAGCTCCGTTCACATTCGCAGTCTTAAATGCACCTATCCCTTTCACCGGGAAAAAGTACAGGGTAAACTCCCGAACCTCTCCCGGATACAGCCACTGAAAATCTGGCTGATTCCTGGTGTAAGCCCCTGCCTGGGGTTCTACGTACGGACCTCCGCCGTCGGAGAGCACCCAGTCCCACAGGCGTCCTGACGGAGAAGCGCCCCAGGTCCAAAACTTCTTGCCGGTCATGATGTGCTCATTCCCGACAAAAACCGTCCCGGCCTGCTTTAGATGGTCATAACCACCAAAAAAACCGCCAGGATCCTCAGAAAAAAAGCTGTTCGCATTGGGAATATTCTTCCACCAGGACAAATCGGTACTGCCGGATACCGGCCACTTATTAAAGGACCGCCGGTTATGCGTGGTCATATACGCGGTCGGATATATAAGCTGATAACTCGAATCGGCGTGGGTTGCCGCCGTTGCCCACATGTATTGCGACTGCGGCAGGCTTGTCGGGTTAGTAAGCCGGATTTTGGCTTCCAGCAGGCTCTTGTCCGGGTATGCAGTAACTCCTGCGACCCACCGAAGTCCATGTACCCATTCGGTTTCTCCAACCCACACGGTCTTACTCCCGTCCGGATTTTCGGTAAGCCGGTGTCCGATTGTTTGGTATCCGGTCTGGCGATGACCTGAGGGAAAGTTCCATTCTATTCCGCCTGAAACCCAGGGGCCTGTTAGGCTGATCAGCGCAGGTTTAACGGTCGGCTGCCAATAGATAAAATCATATCCGTCGGTCTTGTCAATGGCCCCATATACCTTTCCTCCAATATCGGGAGTAATGAGCGTTTTGATATACTTATTTTCCAGGAAGCAACCGTTATAGGTCTTATTTTCATAATCGCCCGTGATCCTGTATTGATAACAGTAAGGATAAATCTGGTCATCATCAGCGTACAGATCGATCTCCGGCTTAAACGTCGGATGTTCAGCGGGCCGGCCTGTTTTCAACGTAGGAATCACGATCGGCTCTTCCCAGGCTCTCACCTGAGCGCTCAGTGGATTCGTCCATAAATAACAAAGGATTACCACCGGGACATTAATAAATAGCGTACGCAGTTTAAGGTTCATATTGCAGGATAAATACTTATGGTAGCTTAATACTTTCACCTTCCAAAGATTCATTAACAAAATCAATCTCTCCATTTTAATCCTTGTCCCATTGGTCAATGATTTTCATTGCTTCTGCTGTTTTTACATCTTCTATGCCCATGATCCGTACCGGAGGATCACATGATTCCAATGATGATTGAAGTTCCTGAAAAAAAGCGCCTGCCCCTGGTTTTTGCCCTTCATCGTAATGAAGGTTAACTCCGCAACAAGGGCTTCCGTCATTGCCCAAGATCCCAAGAACCTTAAAATCCCATTTCCTGTATTCTGCAACCAATTCCAGGACCTGATTTGCATATTCCTTCAGCGCTTTACGGGCGACAGGCTCCGAAAGTTGTTGATAGATAGCATCATCCGAAGTTCTTCCCAGCCCCAAGAGCTGAGTTTCAGGGCAAGGTAACTGGATCATACCGATTTCCCTTTTTAAAAGCTCCTGAACAACGGGGCCAATTGCAGAAGGAGTAGTTGCATACTGGTCGAGCCGTGCATTTTGATTGAGGACACAATGGGCGACAAAGATCACTTTTTTGCTTCTCGCATCATGAAATGCCGGAATATCTTGCGGATTGGGCTGGTGCATTTTGGGTTTAAGAAATTTCGGCTGTATTCGGGAAAAAGAAACCAATGCTGCTGCAAGGGGAATACAGGAAATTCCTTCTATAATAAATTTCTTCCTATTCACTTTCCTTGTCTATTTATATACTAAGTCCTGTGAAATAATTGCTGTCATATTCCTGCCTGCTAATAGACTGTAAAAAAAGCGGCAACGAAAATAATAAATAGGTCCGAGACCTTATTTCTGTAAGACAAACCGGAAAATAAAAAACCGTCCAATATTTACGACGGTTTTTTATTTTCAATTTTCAAGACCGCAGAAACAGTTGTTGTTCCTTAATGAACATCCCACCACAACGGCGTAGATATTTTATCTTCCTTAATTTTCAGAAGATTTACGGCTGCCTCGGTCTCTTCCTTGTTCGACTGGTATTCCGTTGTCAGGAATGGAAGTCTCCGGATATACTGCTTCGTTGGATCCGGAATGTCCGGGTTGTTGGAACTCGCAACCGGGTACAGGCCAATCGCCGGCCTCCTCCGGTAATCAGCCCATCCTTCCATTCCGTCGGGAAACAGGGCAATCCACTTTTGTAAAGCAACCTGTTCCAACTGGATCGCCTGATCGCCGGTGTTGAATAAAACGGGGACATCGCTCAATGCCGGGGAGTCAAGGAAATCGTCCGGGGGTATCGGCGTGGCTGTACTTGCCAGGTAGGCATCGATTACGGATTGGTCGGTGATCCCCCATTGGTGCATCGAATGGGTAATCCCGGCTTCGTACAGTTCCTTTACAGTCCCGCCCATATTCCATCCAAGCAAGGCTCCCTCTGCCCTCAGGAAATACGCTTCTGCCGTGCACATCACATTCGAGGGGGTAGTCAGGTAATCGCTGACTCCCCCTGATGCGGGAGCTGTCCACCGTGGCCCGATGTGGGAATTCGCTTTGGCCGAGTTCCGGGAGTCTGCCAGTTGAACGGAATTCAGACCATTTCTTAACCCCTCGAACGTACCGGTATTTTTCGCGGGCAGCCAGTACACCGGCAGCCGGGGATCATTCATTCCTTTGAGTACCGATTCCATGGCCGCTGACATCCTGAATTCATTCCACTCGGACATCTGGGAAATCGAATTCACATCCTGGATGCTGTTCAGCGCAAGGGCATCATCGTCAGGGCTCACTTCAAAAACACCCGAACTGTAGGCTGCTTCCGCCTCTGTTTTGGCCCGGGACGGATCAATCGCCGAAATTCTTACGGCTAAACGTAACCGGAGCGTGTTTGCGAACTTAACCCACTTATCCACGTTTCCACCATAAATAATATCATAGTTCCCAAAGACGTTTTTCCCTTGCATCCCCTTTAACACCGTAACCGCTGCATCAAGTTTCTTGAAAAAATCGTCATAAATTTTATCCTGACTGTCATACGGCACGGACTTCCCCGGTATTCCGGCGTTGAAATAAGGCATCGGTCCCCAATAGTCGGTCACCCGGTGCGCCGAATAAACCGTCCACAGCAAAGCCAACGCGTATTCGCCCGACGTCGGTTCTGTTTTTTCCATGATGGTTTGCAGTTGTGGCAAGGTTTGGACAAAATGGTTTTCCCACACCGACCTTGCCCAGTCCATTTCAATCTCATACTGGTCGGTCGGGAAATAAGACGCGTTATTTGCCACATATTGGGCATATTGGTCGGCGAACAAATTTTGTTCAACCTGCCCGCCCCAGTTAACGGCATCCTGTGCCCTGGTAAAAAGGAAAGGCAATTCGGCAGGGCCAATCTGGGCGAGACTGTTCGGATCGGTGTTAATTTCACTAAAATTGTCGGTGCAGGAAATCATTGCTGTGGCAATTAAAAGAGCCATCAGAAACACCCTTCGCTTTATAATTATATGTAAACAGTTCATAATTGTACTCCTTATTAAGTGACACTAAAAGTTTAAATGAAGATTTACCCCTATACTTCTGGTGGAAGGCATCCCATACTCAATTCCTTTGAATGTATTTCCGGTTCCGTAAGTAATGTCCGGATCAAACCACATCGTTCTCTTATCCAGCCCGGGAATATCGAGTTTTGATTTACCCCGGTACAACCAGAATAAGTTACGGGCTACCAACGAGATTTCGGCAGATTTTATGAAAAAGTAATTGGGAACTGGCAGTGAATAACCGATGGAGATTTCACGAACCCTGAAATTCGTTGCGTCATAAGCGTAAAATTCACCTGTTCCATGTCGTTTCCCGGATACGGTTTGCCAGAACTGCTGTGAGGAAATCGCCGCGTTTACCAGTTGTCCGCTGGTATTCACACCTCCCAGCACCCAGCCTCCTTCCCGGTAAGGCAGTGTACTTTCTGTCAAGCCACTGTATGAGAGATTCATTTCCGTTCCGAATATCGCCACGGCGCCAATCCGGCCATCCATCAGCACCCTAAAGGAGAAATCTTTGTATTGCACCGTATTGGTGAGCCCCATCGTGGCGTCCGGATTAAAATTGCCGATCAAAGACGGTTGTTGTCCTACTTTGCCTGAAGCAATGGGAAGACCGTTATCGGTCACCAGAAACTGCCCCTTGTCGTTACGCGCCCATTTTGTGGCTACAATATCCCCGAAGCTTCCGCCCACGGCTACTTGTGGCCGTCCTCCCCAGTCTGCAAAACTACCCTGGTACACCACATTCAGTCCTTCCGACAACTCGATCACTTTGTTCTTGTTAAACGCGACATTGTAGTCGACCGTCCAGTTGAAGTCCTTCTTGGCAATAGGCTGACCGGATAAGATGATCTCAACCCCTTTATTTTGAATATTCCCGGCATTAATATATTGCCTGCTGAAACCAGTTGCCACAGGCATCGCGATGGTCAAAAGCTGGTTCATGGAGTTGCTGTGATAATAGGTTCCATTCAAAGACAGGCGGTTTTTAAGAAACTTTATTTCCACTCCAAACTCTTTACTTTTTACGATCTCGGGTTTTAACCCGGGAATCGAATATGTTTGTGATCTCGCGATATACCCGTTCGCGGTGCCCGCGGAATAGGAAAACGTATTTTCCAGTAGTCCAAACTGTCCGCCGTTACCCACTTCCGCGTAACTTCCGCTGATCTTGAAGAACGAAATGGAAGCAGGCATCTCCACGATTTCCGAGAGGATCGCCGCCCCGCCAAGGGAAAAATACTGGTAGGCATGTGGGGACGGGAGCCTGGAATCCCAGTCGTTTCGCAAGCTGGCGTCAAAATAAAACATGCCCTTATACGACAGATTGGCAAGTCCAAACAGCGATTGCGTCTGCACATGCGTTGAACTGGAGGTAGGGACCGGCGTGGTCGCAAAATTAATTGAGAACTTGTTGGCCACGTTAAGCCCGTTTGCCGTCACGGCAGTCTGCTCATATTTTCCGTCCTGAAAAATCCCGCCGATATGATAATCCAGTTTAAACGACTCACCAAGGTCATTCGATCCGTCCAATGTGACATCATACCATTGCGAAAGCGAATTACTGTGACTGATCGAGTAATAACCGCCGGGTCTTGTCGCCCAGTCGACCGTACCCTGATTGGTCCTCCTTTCTGAAACGACCGAGTATTTATCCATATTCGCGCGGGCTTTCAGGGACAGCCATTTCGTGAACTCATATTTTAAGGATACAAATCCATATATCTGACTTCGCTTATCGTCCGTTCGGTCATAATTGACAATCCAATACGGGTTTTGGTACCTTGAGGCCAGGGTCGACGGGAAAGGGGCCGGCTTGGGAACCCCAAACGCGTCGGGTGTTTCAAATTTCTTTACATCCGAAAGGGCCATATTCCTCGGGATCTGGTAAATATCCAGCACGGAGGTGTTTCCCTCTCCTGCCCTTAAAATTCCTTTTACGCTGCCCGTGTAATACGTGATTTTCGCGTCCGTGCTAAACTTCGGCGTAATCGCGGTCGTCAAGCGTAAATTGACATTGTGGCTTAACAGTGAATTTCCCGGGACAATCCCGTCATTCTTCGTGTTCGTATACGACAAATACCCCTGGGCCTTTTCTCCGCCGGCCTGTACGCTGATGGTGTTATTCAGAAGAATTGCCCTATCGAAGAAGTCCCGCACATTGTCCGGCTGCGGAGAATACTTCCGTTTTTCGCCCTGCATGTTGGTATACTCCTGCCCGTTCATTTCAGGGCCCCAGTTGTTGCCATTGTTCGCATCCAGATTTCCGTTCATTCCCTGTCCGTATTGATCCTGAAATTTGGGAAGCGAGAATGGGTTATTGAAGGTCATGCCCGAATTTACGCTGACCGACGCTTTTTCCTTGCCGCCCTTTTTTGTGGTGATGACCAGGACGCCGTTACCGGCAGCACTTCCATAGAGTGCGGCGGCGGCCGAACCGTTAAGGACCGTCAGCGTCTCGATGTCGTCCGGATTGATGTTGACACCTCTGCTGTTGGGGACGCCGTCCACCACGACGAGCGCGTTATTGTTTCCGGCGATTGAGCTGTTTCCGCGAAGCACGATCCGGGCGTCGTCACCGACACCTCCCGACCCCTGGGTGATTAAGGAGTTGGCCACCTTCCCTTGCAGGGCATTCATCACGTTGTTCGGATCCCTGATCGCGGTGAGCTCGGTGCTTTCGATCGTCTGCGTGTTATAGGGAAGCGCTTTTGATTGTCTGGATATTCCCAGCGCAGTCACCACTAACTCATCAAGCTCGTGAACTTCGGCCGCCAAAACGACATTCATGACTTCCGAACCGCCAACAGCCAGCTCTTTCGTTTTGAATCCGATAAAAGAAAACACCAAAATATCGTCCGGGGCAGCAGAAATCCTGAATCTACCATCCGGGTCAGTGATCGTCCCCTGGCTTTTCCCTTTAATGGCAATCGAGACCCCCGGCAAACCGTTACCCTGCTCATCAGTGACTGTCCCGGTAACCGTCTTTTGCTGCGTTGCCAAATAAGCCAATACCTGATTACTCGAAAGGACAATTTGCCGGTTCGTGATCTCATAACTGATATCCGTTCCTTTCAACAGGTTGTCCAGAATCTCCATAATCGTGCGGTCCTGCACATTGATCCTCACCTTTTGGTCGACATTGACAAGGTCACGGTTATACAAAAAAAAGTACTCCGTCTTATCCTCAATCGTCCTTAACACATTTTCGAGCCGGTCGTTCTCCACCTTAAGGGATAACCGTGTCATCTGTGAATACGAATCGATCGCCATCACATTCGTAAGGCTGATGAAAAAGCAGAATGAAACAAAACGTAACATCTTTAAAGTTTTTTTAAAGGTCAAACCTTGCAAAATACCCCAGTATCCCGGTGCATTTTGATTTCGATTTTTTTTCATACATTTACCATGTTAGAGTGAATTAATTTTATGATGTACTCGCTCTGCAATTTTGCAGGAAAGTGTTGGAACCACTTTCCTGCTTTGCAGTAATTATCTCGATGAGATTGTGACTTTTCTCTTTTTGAACACGCCATCCGAATCGGTTTCCCGCTCTGACAAGCTATACTGAATCGGCGTAGATTTTGCGATCAACCTTAAGACTTCTTCCAAAGGCTCCTCCCTGAAGGTGGCTTTAAACCGGTAACGTTTTAATTTCTCCCCCTGAATGTCAATATCCGCGTTGTACCAACGTTCCAGGGAACCGGCAACCTGCTCAAGCATCTCGTTTTCAATGATCAGGTAACCGTCTTTCCACGCGATATAACGATCTGCATCGACTTTGGCCACCTCAATTGATTTTGATCCCTGATCGAATGTGATCTTTTCGTCGGGTGAAAGGGTATGGGAAAAGCTCCCGTTCTTGCCGGTGACGTCCACTTTGCCTTCTTTTAGGACGACACTGGTAAATTGGTCATCAGTATATGCCGACACATTGAACCTGGTTCCCAAAACCCGAATATCCATAGCTTCGACACTGACTGTAAAACCGGACTGATGCTGATGTTTGACCTCAAAATAAGCTTCGCCTGTCAGCTCAACCTTCCGGTGCCGGTTAAACGCCGCGGCATATTTTAATTTACTACCGCTGTTCAGCCAGCCGCAGGAACTGTCCGGAAGGCAAAATTTCACCCGTCCGCCATCGGGTGCGTTGATTTCGATCAAGCCCTGACCGGGAGACCCAGCCCCGGTTAAAAAACGGGAAGGGCCGGAAGATAAATGAACCCATAACGAAAATACAAGGACGGGGATCAAAAGAATAGCAGCGATCTGTCTGTAGCGGTTCCAGAGAACCCTCCCCTTTCCAGGCTTCTTTTCTTCCATCAAAATGGCATAATGAATATTTTTGAACAGGTAATCCGGCAAGGAACTTTTCCCTTGATGTTGGCGGATCAACTCATTCCATTGTTTCAACAGCAGTTCCCGTATCCCATTGTTCGGTTGCGCCCGGCTAAACCAGTTCTTCACCTTTAAATAATCGTTGTACGAATATTTTCCGGACGAATAGTTTAAAAACGCATGGTCATCGATCTTGTTATCCATATCTTCTGAAAATAAAACCCTGCCTTTGTCCTGAAATCTGAAATTCTTTTGGGTATAATATCCCTCAAAAAGAAATATCCCCAGTCTTCAAAGCAATTATTTTATTCCCTTGCTTGTATAAAAAGATAAAAGAAGACCAATCCTTCCATCCGGAATTTTTCAAACTCCTGTTTCAGGAATTTCATGGCTTCGGTAATGTGATATTCAACCGTCTTGGGGGTAATGTCAAGTTCTTCCGCAATTTCCTTTAACGACTTTCCTTCAAACTTCTTTTTTATAAAAACCTGTCTCCGCTTTTCAGGCATCCGGCTGATCAGTTCATTCAATTTATCCACCAAATCCTGATAATCCGCACGTTCATCAAACTCAGCCTGATGATTGGAAAAGTCAATTAAAAGATCATGTTTCAGTTCATTGAGTTTTGTCAGTTTATTAAAATGCTTATAGACAGAGTTTAGCGCAATGGTGAATAAATACGACCGGAAAGAGGTATCTGTCCGGACATCCTTCCGGTTATTCCATATCTTTAAAAACACTTCCTGAACCACATCCTCCGCCGTATCTCCTGACTTCAGATAACTTAAAGCAAACTTAAACAAGGGTCCGCTGTAATGATCAAACAACTGCTGAAAGCACGAATGATCGCCCTTTCTTAACCCTGCGACCAGTTCAGATTCAATATGAGACTTTTTTTTATTCAACCAGAATAATTTTTATCACTCCGGAACTCCGGGTATACAGATTAAAGAAAATGCAACTGCAATGATATAAAAAGTCACACGTTATTCACCAAAAAGAGCAAAAATTCTTGCGTTTAAAGAAGAAGCTGTCACGGATGAATTATGAACCAACACCATAGATGACCAATACGGACACTATTCCGATTTCCGGAATAAAAAAATTTACCGGATTCAACCGGAATCACTGGGGATATTTCCTGTCCGGGGATATAATCATAAATTAATTCGCGAAAACTATGCATCACAAGTTTATTAAACCTGGACTTATAAGAAGGAAGTTGTTTGGTTTGCCCGGAAAGCCCGTGGGATTATGCGTCACCTTGGCGCTAATCCTCACGCCCGGGCCCGGACAGTTCAATGCCGAAGCCCAAACCATCACAAAAGAGCATATCCGGCTTATCGATTACCCTGATTTTCCGGAAGCCAATTCGACGTGGGGCAGCATTGGCTTTAATCCCGTGAATGACTGTGTTTACGTGGGAGTGACAAACCATAAAAACAAAGTCGGACTGTACGGGTACCACACCCTTCACGATCGGATCGAACGAAAGGGGTTTATCGGGAATATGGCCTATCTGCGCGATTTTCAGTGGCAAGGGAAGATCCACTCAAAGATCGCGTTTGACCAGTCCGGGAATGTTTACTTTGGAACTGACGGAGGGGAATCCCGGGAAGAATATTTCATGAACCATCCGCGCGGATATTCCGGGGGCTTTTTAATGAAGTGGGATTACCGCGACGAAAGACTCGTTAACCTGGGAGTGCCGATGCGGTATGAAAGTATAAAAGATATGGATCTTGATCCCGTGACCGGGCTCATCTATGCCATCTCCTATCCTCAGGTCCATTTCATCACCTATGATCCCCGAAAAAATGAACAAAAGGATTTCGGTCGGCTTGGAAGCTCGCACGTCCCGCGGGTGTTGTTCACCGACAAGTGGGGAAACTGCTATTATGTGGATTGGCGACAGAGGCTCGTGAAATACGAGAAAAGCACAGAAAAACTGGTTTTCGCGGAAAAGAGCCTTCCTGCCTTTAAAGGCACCCCGGGAAGTTACATCATTACCGGCATTACCGGATATGCGAAAGATTCAGTCGCCAATATTATTTATCTGGTGACTTACGGAGCAAAAATGCTGGCGTTTCATCCCCTTGAAAAAGGGATCGGACAGGTCGATGATCTGGGCCCTGCATATAGTCTTCCCGACTCCCTGCTATGGAAGCCTTATGTGCCCAATTTAAACCTGGGAAATAATGGGAAACTATACTATTTCATCGGCGGACACGGGAATTATGCCCTAAAAGATACATCGCTGTTTGTCGAGCTGGACCCGGCAACAAGGCAAAAGCGGGTGGTGATGCAGTTTCCGCTCGAAGAATTGAGTGAAGTAACCGGCTCCGATATTAAAGACAAAAACGGGAATCTTTACTTCGCCGGCAGAAAAGTCCGGCCAAAAACCGAAAATACCGAAGAGCATCTGCCATCGATTGACGACAACGTCTCGATCCCCTTTCTGATCAAGTTTAACCCCGGGAAAAAACTGAACTAATGAAGCGAGTAATTACCTCTACCATCATGGCGCTCACGGCGCTTCTGACTTCCATGCCGGCTTTCTCACAGTATACCTTCTTCACCCCTGAAGGAAGCTTTGCCATTGAAGTCTCACTGGAAAACACCAGTTTAAAACGGCTTCCCATCTACCGGAATGCCATCACCTCACTCGCGGTCGCGGAAGAAGATTTCATTGGCGGGACCTCGGCCAGGGAAGGGATGTCGCCCTTCCTGTTTGTGGCTTCACTCAAAAAACGCGAGGTGACCGCGATTCTTGACCTCGACCATGTGGTAACCGGACAAAATGCCATCCGGAGCGGTTTTGTTGTGGATAAAGACCACCAGCTTTATGCAGGTACCATCCCGGATAAAACAAACCGGTCAGGAGGGCATCTGTTGAAAATAAAACGATCTGCAGCGGGAAAACTCCATGTCACTGATCTGGGGATCCCGGTTGCGGGAGAAGGCATTTTTTCGATCATCAACGATCCTGACTTTAAAAAAATCTACGGGATCAGTTATCCGTCCGGATTTTTCTTTTCGTACGACATTCCGAGCGAAAAAACGAAGATTTACAAAAATCCGGCACCCAAAAAAGGCATCGTCCATTCCCTGGACGAACAATTTTCTTTGGCGCCCGAAGACTTTTTAAGCCGGGCATTGATCACCGACGGCCAGGGTCTGGTTTACGGGAGCCTCCCCTTTGGAAAGATTTTTTGTTTTAACCCGGGCGATGAAACAATCCGCGAACTGGAGGCGGAGCTTCCGGAAATCTGGGGACGCCGCTCCTTAGGACAGGTGCAATGTTGGTTAAAAACCAAAAATGGCCGGATGTTCGGGGGAAACAGCGCGGACGGTCAGCTTTTTGAGTTCATTCCTTCCACCAAACAAATCAGAAATATCGGAAAACCGATCATGATGCCCGGCTTAGCCGGACTGGCAGAAGGCGCAGACGGAAAGATTTACGGAATTGCCGGGGAAATGCCCGGATACTCCCATCTTTTTTCATTCGATGAAAAGGAAGGATTTAAGGATTTTGGAAATCCGGAATTTGAAATGGTTGCACCAGGCATTGAGCAGGGAATTCTGTGGCGGGGCTTCCAGATCGGGACCATATCGGCCTCCGAAAAGGGAGATTATATCGTCATGGGCGAAGTGGAGTCGCTGAGCCAACTTCTGATCTTCCCTGTAAACAGCAGAACACCTTAATAGTTGAACCATGAAATGAACATGTTGCTTCACAACAGCCAAGAGGATGATCGCATTTTTCAGCAACGTGGAGTTCCATACGACCATTAAAAAACAAATTATTTACAAATGAAAAACTTTTGTCTGATTCTGTTGCTTGTAACCGGGTACCTGACAAGCCTCGAGTGCCGGTCCAATGTCCATGTCTCTCAGCAAAACAAGTGGAGCCTGTCTGTTCTTCCGCCTTCGGTACGGCTTGACCCCGTGACGAACCGGATTATTGAGCAGCGATTCATCCGTTCCGGGGCTGAAACGCCATCTAACCTACTGAACCGCAACTGTATCTTTGACGGGAAAAAAGCGATGCTGCATTCGGCCAGAGGAGAATACGTATCCTTTCAGTTGGTATTGACCAACCCCTCGGACAGCGCCCTGTCCAACATTCAAATAAAAATAGGGAATTTTGTCTCAAACAAATGCACATTTCAAATTGCACCGGAACTGTTTCTGGAATGGGCGGTCAAAATTGAGACACCCAGCACCGGCTATCCCGAATCCTCCCTGGGTAAAGGCTGGTATCCGGATGCGCTGATCCCGTTTCAGTCCATCCAGATGGATTCATCCAGGGTGCAAAGATGGACCTACCCATTATGGCTGCCCGATTTTAACAACCGCATCCCGAATCAAAAATCGTTGATTGTGTGGGCGGACCAGTATGTTCCCATCAAAAGGGATGATGCTTTTCCGGGAACTTACCGCACCTCGGTTGAAGTGACGATCGGCGCAGAAAAACAATCCATCCCGATCGAACTGGAAGTCTGGGATTTCGAAATTCCGAACCAGAACCTTTTCGGCGCAAGCCTGCAACAAGAAGGTTTTGTCAGCGAAAGAAACGAAGAAGACGCCCTTGCCGTTTACCAGTTGTTAAAGCGAAACCGCATTTCGGTGATGGATCCTACTTACAAACCCGAACTGGAAATCAGGGACGGGAAAGTGAGCATCGGGTGGGAATCGTTCGACAACCGGTTAAAAAAGTATTTTACCGGCGAAGCCTTTACCGATAAGTATGGCTATGCTTACGGCCCGGGCTATGGCGAACCCATCGAAAACTTCGTTTTGCCGTTCGACGTCTATGGAAAACACCATTCCGAAGGATGGCCACCTGTCGGAACGCCCGACGTGGAACGAAACCCGGAAAACACCGCCTTATACGTGGATTGTGTCAAACAATTCCGCGATCATCTGAAACCCATGTTCAACAAGGGAAAAACCGACCTGACCGTTTATTTGAACGGGCTTGATGAGTCGTATTTTCAGGAAGCATGGAGTCGTATGGTTTATTTCGGGGATCTGTTCCATGCGTATTATCCTGAGGCACATTTCAGGATCGACGGGGCATACAGCGACGAAGCGATGGAATTTGTCCGCCAGTCGATCGACTACTGGGGTTCCCACACCATTAACTATAATTACGACAAGGTCAAAGAATACCAGCAAATGGGCATTAAAGACTGGTTGTACGGCCCCATGCTTTATGAAAGCGAAGTGAACAGTTGGGTGGGAAGTTCGACCTTTATTGATCTGCCCCTGGTGAACGACCGGGCCATTAGCTGGAGCTGCTGGAAATACCGGGCGCATTCCTGGTTAAGCTGGGGGATCGGCGCCGGTTGGAAACATGCCTGGTACGATCCGGAAACGTGGAAAGATGCCTATAAGTCCGGATCGGGATCAGACATCGGTTTCCCGTATAAAAAGCTCAACGGGAACGGGATGCTTATTTACAGCGGCGGAATCATCCCTAACGTTTCGGGGCCTTGTCCCTCGATCCGCCTGAAAATGATGAGAAACGGCATTCAGGAATACGAGTACATGCGCCTGTTGAGCCAGTTGACAGGGAGCAAAGACCCTGTCGATAAGATTATTGACAAAATCATCAACGAACCTTTCGGGAAAAAAGGAATAGGCGTAATCGACGTCTGGAGCTTCGACGCAGAAGCCTGGGCAAATGCCCGTTTACAGTTAGGGGAACTGATCCATAAGGCCTTCACGGAAAAATGATGAACCGGTCAACGGGAAAACAATGAAAATTTAATAACCGAAATGACTGGTCAGGCTCGATGAGGGCAACATCAGAAATTTTTATCCGAAAATCCTGGTTATTTCCATGTCGGGGCACCACCCAAGTACGCCTGTCATTTGGCCGCTTATCTTCTGCATTTGCTCCCGGCACCGCCACCCCCAAAGAAGATCATGACCCCCAGCAAAAATCCGAAATTATACCAGCCCCCGGCGTTGGGGAACGCATAAATTTCATAGTCTGTAAATAAACTTACGATAAAACTGAACAAAATGATGAAGCCATGCAACAATCCTGACCAGAAGCCGGGAGGGTCCAGTACTTCAGCAATGGATTGCGTGGCGCATCCGGCAAAGAGTACCGCTATGGCCAACCATACGAATGAATAAAGCAGAATTTTTCTCATGACTATTTTATTTGGTTTTATCCCGGTCTTTGCCGCCGGAACTTCTTTCAAAAATAACACTATTATCGCTGGCACCCGCTTCTGCCACCATAAAATCGCGCAATAAAACCTGAATGATTCTCTGATCCGGCTGATCCTCTTTTTATCGCTGAAATGGTAACCGTTTATAATAAGGCAGCCGGTCAAGCGGGCCCCCTGTCCTGATCCTTTGACCTCCCTCATGGATGATACCCTGGTCATCCATCCATTTCCCTTTTGGAAGGACAACATTCCGGAACCGTTCGCTTTTTTTAATGACAGGAGCGATCAGAATACTATCCCCCAACATGAACTGGTCACTTATTTTTGCAAATCCCTGGTGTGGAAACACATATTCCAACGGTCTCACGACCGGTTCGCCGGTATGGGCTGATCCTTCTGCAAGCCAGAGGATTACGGGGGTAAATTCCTTTCTGATTTTCACAGCTTTTTTACATGCATCCAAGTGTCGCTGGTCCAAAATCCGCCAGGGTGCCACAGAAAATTGCATCATCGGCATCAATGCATGGCATTGTGCCGACCTCACAACCAAATCCTGATCGATGGTCTCTGTTTGCAGAAATGAAAGGAATTCGCCTCCCCCGATCATATCGGGACAAGCAAAACCATACCCCATTATTCCTTGCGCCAGTATACCCGGAATTAATTTTTGCAAATCTTCCCAGCTATGCTCTTTATCCCTTAACCGGTTGGCGATGGGTTGTCCCGCCATTTTCCACATGGCACGATACTCATTTAACGGATAATCAAGCCCCAAACGGGCATATAATTCGCAATGCTCCTGCGGAATTATTTTTTTTGTATCAGAATAACACTGCGAATAAAACTCAAAATCTCCGGCATCAAATTTAAATCCGTCAATGCCACATTTTGTTTTCAGACTTTCAAGTTGATCCTTGAACCATTGGGCAGCATCTTTTTTTGATAAGTCCAGAATAGCGCTGTATCCGTTCCACCAGTTTATTACCGCAGCCTTACCGGATTCGTCTTTAAGCAGTTTACCTTCATCTCTTAACTTACGGAACACATCGCAATCGGGGCTAATAAAGGGACATGTCCATAACATCACTTTAAATCCCATTTCGTGAAGAGAATCAATCATTGCTTTTGGATTGGAAAAACGTCCGGGATGAAATTCCCATTTCCCGTAATCTTCCTGCCAGTTGTCGTCAATCATTAAAACACCGGGAGGAAACCCATTGGCAACAATCTGGCGGGCATAATCCAAAATATCATTTTGGTTTTGATCGTACATTAATTCGATCCAGGTATTGTACTGAGGTTCTGAGAACAGTAATTCATCGGGGAGTTTACCTGTCGGCGGAAAATACGTTTGCGAGGCATAAAGAAAACCCTCTTTTAAGGTTTCACCGGCTTTTGTATATTCCAGTGAAGGATCATCTGAACGCACGGTCAGGGTATCATCTTTCACGGATATTTCAAATGGCTTTTCTGACCAGATTACCTGTCCCCGGGATGAAAGCAGCAAGGGTTGCGCCTGGTTGCCGTAATTGTCATTCAAATTTACATGGTACCCATTCTGAAGCGGCATTAATTCCCCATGACTAATAATACCTGACCACCATAAGGTTTCTTCGTTGAAAGGAATTTTAAGTTGACACACCTTATCCTGTTGGGCAACTCCATTCATTGAAATCAAAAAAAACAGCAGTACACAAAAACTTATTTTTTTATCCATCATTTTTTCTTTGGTAATAACCCCAAACATAATCAGCAAAACGAATATTATTCTTCCCCTCATCTTTTTGAAATATTAAAATTTAAACTAGTTGAGAATCTTGCGCAAACAACTATCTGAAAGAGTGAATTAATCCTATAATCTCTTTTACAAGAGGTTTTTCAACGCCAGGCATCAATTCGGTTACTTCTATTTCATATCCGGCTTCAGGATAAGATTTGTCGGTGCAGATATAACCACTTGAGCCGTTGCAATGGGTTACAACAATAGTCCTTAAGGGGGATTGTTTTTTTATCTCCAAACCTATTTCGGTCATTAATTCCCCTGAAATACCGGCTAAAACCAGATTTCCTATTTTTAGTACTGAATACCTGATTTCTTTGTCCGGCCCCGATTCGAAAGATTGCTGCGGAAAATGGTCTTTGCATCTTTTTTTGCCGGAAAAATATTGTATTGTTTCTATAGATTGGACAGACCTGACAGGGTGAGTTTTTATATCAGAAAATACTTTCATTGCTTCTTTGCAAACATGGTATCCCACTGCATCAACCCTTCTGAAACTGTCGTCTTTTCCATAAACGGGATTGATATCGCCGGAAGCCCCGGCAGTAACGGCAACAATAGCTTCTTCCCCCAATGAATCCCTGATAAATCGTGCCGCAGCCCCGGGCCAGTCACCTGAAATCTGATAATTTGTATAGCCGGTAACCGTTCCGTGACAAGGCCAGTTTATCAATACTGCCATGAGTTTGCTGTTAGCGCTTTCAAATTTTATCACTTCCAGTTCATGGTCGCATGGGCCGTATGGATTATGACCAAGCCATATTTCCCCGCTGCCAAATTCAGCGCGACGGTTGATATTCATTTTACAATATGCCTTTTCAATCCCCATTTTGAAAGGGACTACTTTTCTCGAGGCTTTCACAGAAACATCAATCAGCTTTTTTTGAAGTTCTTCGGCGTATGCTGTCCTCTCTCCGTAATCGTCAATGGACGGGCCTCCGTGATTATGAGTAGCAACAAGCATAATGTTTTCTGAAGGAATTCCAATTGCCGATGAGATTTTACTTCTGATCTCATCAGTAAAACCGAAAGAGAAGCCAATTAAATCGGCAGTTATCAGAAGGTTTTTTTCTTTTGCTTTTTCAAAATAAAATGCAGAAGCGAATAAACTATCATGAATTCCTGTAAAAGGCGTTTTACGGGAACCATACCCGCTCATTAAAGTAGGTTCGGCGGGTGTAATATTAATTCTGCCTACACCCAGCTTTACCTGATCGTTCCTGGTGTTATCCGCAAAAATAAAAGCAGGGACTAAAACAATTATGAACACAAATAATATAGTTGGTCTGTTTTTCATACGTTTTTTTTCAATTTAACTAACTGCAATCTGCGTATCGCATGTCATCACTTCAAGACGTTTACCAACGGTATGGAACTCGCCAATTATAATCATCATCCTGCGTGAGCGGCAAGGCTCTCATATACTCTCGTTTCATCTTTTATGGTTTTATTTTTTGACAAACATTTCTTCATAATGGAGTACCGGGTCAAATACTCCTCCTCCTGTATTGTAAAAACCACTGTCCAGCCCCCTGTTTGCTCTCATCCACGGCGCATCTTTCGTTTATTAGATTGTTTTTGAAAAACTTCATTTTATAGCTGGACATTTAAGCTTTCAGGAAAATTTTTTTCTTATAGAGAACCCACAGGAACAACCATTTTACAAGTAAAGTACTTAATACCAGAAAAATGGGAGCTACTATTCCAAGATACCGGGAAAATCCATTGAAAAGCGCATGGGCTGTAAATTCAAAATCAATGAGCCGTTGACCGACCCAGATCGTGATCGCATTCATCCCAACGACGACAAAAAAGAAAGTCCATCCTTTATATCCCCGCACGTCGATGATCCAGTAAAAAAGAGCAAACAACAGCAAACACCAGCCGGCTGAATACAGAACAAATGAACTGGTCCACACATTCCTGCTGATGAAGAAGTATTGTCCCCATATCCGGCCTGCAGTCAAAGTGATCACTCCCGCCAGGACGAATCCGGCGACTTTCTGATTTGCCGTTTTTTTGGAGCGCAGCCAGTGACCTGCCAGGACTCCGATCAATGTAGAGGCAAGTGCTGTAAAAGTAGAAAGCACACCTTGCCGGTCGTATAACCCCAGTCCCAGTTTTCCGGGGATCATCTTTTGATCCAACCATGTTGTCAGGCACCCTTCAGGGGTCAATACACCGGGTCCATGACCCGGGACCGGGATAAACATGACTGCCGCCCAATAACCAATCAGGATCACAGCCACAATGATCGTCTGCATTTTCCAGTTTGTGTGAATAACCAGCAAACTTGCCAAAAAATAGCAAATCCCAATACGGCCAAGGACACTCGACCAACGCATGGTATCCCAGTTAAAACGCAACAGCCCATAATTAACCAGACCTAAAAAGATGAGTACAAGGGCACGCTTTAAAATATGAAGGTACAAATGCGGCAGTCGTTCACCTTTTTCTATGCGGCGCGAAAATACAGTTGGTAAAATCAGTCCGGTAAGAAACAGGAACAGAGGAAAAATCAGGTCTAAAAAACAGAAACCTTCCCAGCCGGCATGTTCCATGTTGTCGGCTAACGTTTTGGTAAACGAATTGGGCCATACGTCGTAAAAACTACTCAAAAACTTTTCGCCGCCAATGATAAATATCATGGTGAACCCCCTGAGGGCATCAATGGAGACAATCCTGTCAGCAGTTGCTCCGATCCGCGGATGATTTAAAGATGCCGTTTCTGTCATCGTACGGAGTGGTTTTTATTCTGCATTGAAACTAATACTTTTTTTTCATTCGCCTTCCATTCCGGATGAAACTTCGTTTTCCGTGATGTCAAACGTGCCTTTCAGTCGGATATCGGACGATGAACTTCCTGCCATGACCTCAAAAGTTCCCGGTTCCACCACATATTCCATCTTCCGGTTGTACAAGGCCAGGCTTTCATGGGTCACAATAAATTCAACGTCTTTCGTTTCTCCCGGTTCCAATGATAATTTTCTGAATCCTTTAAGTTCCTTGATGGGTGTGGTAACAGATGCTAAACAATCTCTTATATATAACTGTGCAACTTCTTTACCCTTCACCTTTCCTGTATTGGTAACCTCAAAACTTATCCTGATTTCACCATTGGTATTTGTTTCTTTTGGAGTGATATTCAGATTGGAATATTCATAGCTGGTAAAGCTGAGCCCAAAACCAAACTCCCAAAGTGGCGTCGCGGGCATGTCAACAAGGACATTCCTTTTTATGACGGCTTGTTTCGAAAACGGGTAATTGTAATAAACGGGAAGTTGGCCAACGTGTCTGGGGATGGTTGCCGGCAACTTACCATTGGGATTATAATCACCAAAAAGAATATCGGCTACTGCCTGTCCTCCTTTTTCTCCGGGCAGCCATGCTTCGACAATGGCCGGGATATGTTCTGCGGCCCAGGGTATCGAAAGGGGACGCCCGTTAACCAGTACCAGCACCGTTGGGGTGCCTGTTTCATAAACCGCCTTTAATAAATCCTCCTGCATCCCTGTCAGGTTCAAACCGGCCACATCGCGTCCTTCTCCGTTGCTTCCCCCTTCGGGCGAGCGCCGTTCGTTCTCGCCGAGGACAACAACGGCCACATCGGATTGCTCAGCCGCCTTTACCGCGTTAGGTATTTCATTGAGATCATTCCCGATAACCTGACATCCCTTTACATACTCAATCCGGGCGCCGGGAGAAACCTTTGCCCTGATCCCTTCCAGAACAGTGGTGATATCCTGAAGGATCGTTTCGGCAATGTAATCGCCCAGCAGGTTCCGTTCGCTGTCGGCGTTGGGTCCGATAACCGCTATCTTTTTTATATCCTTTGGCAGGGGTAACAGGTTGTTCTCATTTTTCAGCAGGACGATGCCCTCTCTGGCCGATTCCAGTGCGATTTCCTGATGTTCTGCCGTATGGCTGTTTTTCGATGCAGCGGCCGGATCGACATAAGGATTTTCAAAGAGCCCCAGCCTGAATTTCAGTTCCAGTATTCTTCTCACAGCCCGGTCGAGCACCTCCACGGGTACTTTTCCTTCCTTTACATTTTCAATCATGTCTTTCAGATAGGCATCTTCAAATGAAATGCCGATATCGACGCCGGCTTTGATCGCCATCTCTCCGGCCTCTTTCTGCCCCGAGGCAACCGCTTCTTCCACAAGTGTACTGATACCGCTTCCTTCGCTAAAGACCAAACCCTCAAATCCGAGTTCGCCCCGCAGGATATCCGTAAGTAAAAAATCAGATGCATGCGTGGGAACGCCATCGATGGCAGGGTAGGTAGCCATCACACCCATCGCCTTTCCTTTGAGTATCCCGGCCTTCCAGGGGGGAAGGAATACCTCCCTCAGCTTTCTTTCGGAGATATCCATCGCCCCGCGTTCCATTCCGCTCACCGGCTCACTTTGTCCGGGATAGTGGCACAATCCTGCCACCGCTTTGTCTTTGGCCGA